>JALTOP010000073.1 GCA_027000105.1 Planctomycetaceae bacterium
GTTTCCAGACAACTTCCTCGTAGAAGGCGAGTGTTTCGCTTCGCATATCATTGGCTAACTGCGGGGTCCAATCCGGAAAGCGTTTTTTGTCGGGACGCAAATGGTTCAATCGTGAAAGGTTCAGCCAGTCATCGATGAAAGCGAGTGAACGCTCTTTTGCCTCCGGCTTGCCCAGCAAACGCTTCACCTGCTTCTCCAGTTCGCTGCCGTATAAATTGCCTTCCTGTGCCAGTTGCAGTAACTGCCGATCAGGGGGGCCTCCCAGAAGAACATAACTGACCCGGTTCGCCAACTCATAAGGGCCAACCGGAACCAACGAACCGTCTCCCTGCTGATGTTCGATACGGTACAGAAAGCGTGGCGATTGCAACATCGCTTCCAGAATCAACGAGACCGCTTCATGAAAGTCTCCCCCCGAACCGGCAACTGTTGTCGAGATACCCCGCAGCGTCGCGATTTCCTGTTCATTCAGAGGAGATCGATAGATCAGCTTCCCCATTTCTGCAATCAGCGGTCGCATGTTCCGATCGGTCAGACGCTCGCTCCTGGTGAACTTCCTGGCAAAGGCATCCACATCCATCCGGGAAACGACAAGTTCTGCCAGTTTCGCATAGGCCTCGACATGTTTCAGATCGACGTTCAAATTGTAGGCGGTGTTGCTGAACCCGTCTGCCCGCATATCCGGCGGGAGAATTTGCCGGGCCTCGGCTGAGATATCAACGCCGAACAGACTTTTAATCGTTGTGATGTATTCCCGCACGGTCAGTCGGCGAACCCAGTTTTTGCCATCTGCTTCGCCATGCACATAAATGGCAGGATCGATCTGGTCGAGCGACCAGGTTGCGCCGGCATCAATCCACGATTTCAACAACCGCTTTTCCGAAACTGTAAGAGGCGGATGATCCTGGGGCATCTCATCGGACTTCACCATTTCCCAAAGTGAACTCTTGGCTGCGTTCCCCGGAACAATCACGGGGCCGTTCTCTCCCCCCTTGAACGCCTCCTTTTTGCGAGAAAGATCAAGCTGCCCCTCCTTACTGGCCGAGTCATGACAATCCAGACAATGCCTGGAAATGATCGCCGCAATTCTGGTTTCGAAAAACTCAGCCGTTGCTTCTTTTTTCACGATCGCTTTCGGCCTGGCAAGCACATGGTGTCCCGCTTTGAAATTTGTCGTAACATCCTCCGGTTCCAATGCCCGGTTGTAAATCGCGACCAGATAAATCTTTCCCAGCCAGGGCCGATCATTGGAAAGCTCATTCGCCAAAGCAAGATGATAGGAATTGTTCCAGTTGACCGCACTGCCTGCGATCCGACTTTCGGCTTCCTTTTTGCCATTGATATAAATTCTGGTTTGCCCGTTCCGATCCCGTGTGTAAACAACATGCACCAGTTTGGATGGCAGTTTTTTTGCAGGGGTGCTTGTGGATGGAATACCGTTGGTGCTCGTTTTGGTTGTACGAAAGCGAACATCAATTTTGGAGCGATCCTGCCCCAACGTGAAATCCCGTTCGCTTGGCCCTCGAGATAACGTGAGAATACGCGCCGGCCCCTTCTGATCCACTTTTGCAGTCCGTAACCACACTTCCAGCGTGCACTCATTGCTTTGCCGAATGGCATCAGCAATCCGCCTGGCCGGCTTGAGAGAGCGAATCGTGGTATTCCTTCTGATCTCCAGTGAACCCGCTTTGCGGACAACGTTTTTCAGATTCCCAATTCTCAAATCAACCGGGGCACCAACTCCCGCACGATCCCTGATGATCGAGCCGCTCGCGTCACGAAAATCATAAATGGCCTGCAGACCATTCGTCACCCGCTGACCCGCAACAGAAGAACCCTGTCCGACCGCCCTCGCTTGAAGGAAGACGAACACCACGGACAGGCAATTTGCAATCATCAGGCCGCAGGCTATTCCGAATTTCATCGATCGGAAACGCATCGTTGTTTTCATATTGCTCTCATCATGCAGTCACAGCAGAAAAACAGAGCCGGTTGTATGTACCTGTGTTAGCGCCAACCAGCCTACACTGTAACACGAACATTCCCGCCACGTCCACGACAAAGCCATTACAAAGCCGCGACAGGACGGCATTGGCACGGGATTCGGCAACTTGTGAAAACTGGAGGCACAACAAATTTCTGACGGAAATTGCATCAAATCACCGTTTTGCAATTGACTCCCCCAACAAGGTTGCATATAAAACTAACCATGTCGAGCAGATGTCCCGATCTTCCCTGTTTTTGTGCAGCATTCAGGCGTGTCGAGAGAATATTGACGCGTCATTACGACAGTTATGTGCGCGAATGTGGATTGCATTCTTCACAGTTGGGGATCCTTTTTTTTATTCATGAAAACGATTCGTTGACACAACGGGAATTGGCCCGTCAACTTTCGATGGACAAAGCGACCCTTTCCCGCAATCTTCAACTCCTGATGCGAGACGGGTATCTCAAAGCCAGGCCGGGAAATGATCGCAGGGAACGGTTGATGCGACTAACACCGGCTGGGAAAAAGAAGGTTAAACAGGCGATCCCGCTTTGGGAGGCCGCCCAGAAAGCTCTCAAGGAAAAACTGGGGGAGGATTTCGAAGGCATCCTTTCCCAAATGAATCGCCTTCCGGGGCGACTTGATGAATAATTGCCTTCTCTTCTTTTTTGCAACATTAGTTGCATATAAAACTATATTGGAAAGGAGTTAGTCATGTCGAGTGAACATGCAGTGGCAACAAGTGCGGTCTTCCAGGCAGGCCCGATGGAAAGCTGGTTGGAAAGACACCGCTGGCAACATCCCGGAGGGATGGAAATTCCGGGTAAGCTTTTTCTGAAGGAACCGTTGGGATTGACCGGAGCAGAAGTTTCGCTCGGGCAGATGCCCCCCGGGGCGGGCGTTTCATTCGTGCATACGCACAAGCAGAACGAGGAAATCTACCTGTTTCTTACCGGACAGGGAGAGATGCTTCTCGATGGCGAATCGCATCCCATTGAACCGGGAACTGTTTTTCGTGTGGGAACAACAGTGGAAAGAACCTGGCGGAATACTTCTTCGGAACCGATGTGTTACGTCGTCATCCAGGCGAAAACGGATTCGCTCGAACAGTGGACCAGTGAAGATGGCAACATCTGTGGAGATGCCCCCTGGGCCTGACTTCTGATTCCCCATTCGCGTTCGGACAGCTGCCTTTCTTTCTCGAACTCCACCGAAAAAGAAAGTAGCTGTCCGTTTTCTGCCCGTTTTCTACCGCCAGCTTTTCAGCTTACCAGTTTAATTAGCTCACCGGTTCAATCAGCATGCCGGTTAAACAGTGTCGCCGTTACCTTCCTGTTTCCCGTCTCTTGTGCCAAATGATAACAGTGCCTAGGATAAAATCATCGACGGAATCCGCGTGGTCTCCCATAACCAGTTTCGTTTTCATAAAAGGTTGATTGATGTCAAAGCGGAGAGAGTTTCTGGAACAGTGTGGCCTGATCGGTGGAACCATTTTTTCCTCGGCGTTTCTCAATGCCATTTCCTCAACAAGCAGTTATGCGAACTCTCGGGCAGAGTTGAAAGCAGATGTGGTGGTGATTGGCGGCGGCCTGGGAGGCTGTGCGGCTGCGTTGGCTGCGTGCCGCAACGGAGCGACGGTTATCATGACGGAGCCAACCGACTGGCTGGGCGGCCAACTTTCCCAGCAGGCTGTCCCGCCTGATGAACATCGATGGATTGAATCGTTCGGACGGAGTTCCAGTTACGCGAAACTGCGTGAGGGTATTCGCGCCTATTACAAACGAAACTATCCATTGACAGATGCTGCCCGCAAGAAACAGTTTTTCAACCCCGGGAACGGTTCTGTTTCACGTATCTGTCATGAACCACGAGTTGGTGTCGAAGTTTTACAGGAGATGCTGGCACCGGAAATCAGTTGCGGAAAATTGATGATCCTGCTCAACACTCGGCCGATCAAAGCGGAAGTGCAGGGCGATGTCATTCAGGCTGTCATTTGCACGGGCACCGGTTTTGCATCGGATAAGGTCCTGCAGGCGCGTTACTTTATCGATGCGAGTGAAGAAGGCGATCTGCTTCCTCTCTCTGGAACAGAGTACGTTATTGGCGCAGAATCCCAAAAACAGACCGGGGAAAAACATGCTCCCGAAAAAGCGAATCCGAAAAATATCCAGGCTTTCACCTGCTGTTTTGCAATCGACCATCTGGAGGGCGAAGATCACACGATCGACCGGCCGGAAATGTACGACTTCTGGAAAAATCATGTCCCATCACTAACGCCGCCCTGGTCTGGAAAATTGCTCGATTTTTCCTACTCTTCTCCTCGCACGCTGAATCCCAAAGCCCTTTCTTTCGCCCCGTGTGGCAGGGAGAAACCGGCCCCAAGAACCAAATCACTGAATTTGTGGCTGTATCGCAGAATCATTGACCGCAGCAACTTCACCAGGGGGACGTACGCAAGTGATATCACTGTCATCAACTGGCCTCAAAACGATTACATGCTGGGAAATATCACCGATGTTTCCGCAGAACAACGTGTAAGGGAATTGCATAAAGCCAAGCAGTTGAGCCTCTCTTTGCTGTACTGGTTACAAACAGATGCACCGCGCCCCGACGGTGGAACCGGCTGGAAAGGACTGCGGCTACGCAAGGATATTGTCGGGACTGAAGACGGTCTGGCCAAGTACCCTTATATTCGGGAATCCCGACGAATTCTGGCCGAGCTGACGATAGCCGAACAGGATGTCAGTCGGGCTGAAAGAGCAATCGAAGCGGGCAGCGGGAAAAACACGAAAGCCTCTCAAAAGCACCTTCTGGCCCGGCCATTCAGTGATTCGGTTGGCGTCGGTTATTACCATCTCGATTTACACCCCAGTTCAGGCGGCGACAATTACATCGACATGAGCAGCGTGCCCTTTCAAATTCCGTTGGGAGCGATGATTCCCCGGCGTATTGATAATTTACTTCCCGGCTGCAAAAACATCGGCACCACACATCTTTCCAACGGTTGCTACCGGTTGCACCCAGTTGAATGGGCGATAGGCGAGGCAGCTGGAGCGGTCGCTGCATTTGCCATCCAGAGCAGAACGACACCAAGAACCATTCGCAACGACAAAAGCAGATTGCAACAGTTCCAGACTTTACTCTCCAAACAGGGCGTCGAGCTGGAGTGGACAAAGCTGAAATAGTCGTGCAACGGTTCGTCGTACCAGAGCTTCCCGCCTTTCCTGGATACCGCCTGCCTCGCTGTTTCTTCCACCGCATCGACAAAAAAACGTGAGAAGCTCTCCCTCTCGGGAAATCTCCTCACGCAAAAATTGAGTCAACCGCTTGAACAATTTGACGTCTTCAGACCGCAGCACGACCTGTCGATCTTGAACTCAAGACGTTCAAATTAGAATTCACCAACAATCTCGCCCCGATTACGGGTACGAATTGCCCGATAGACAAGCATGTCGATATTCTCCGAAACAAATCGGGTTGAGCCATCACACAAGACCGTCTGGATTCCTCCAGTGTGAGGACTTGCATTTCCCCAAGCCGGTCCCCATGTACGATTTGAACGGCCAATCAGGTAAGTTGCGCTGCCTCCACCGTAGCTTTCGACATCGGTAGCATTGACACCGGAATGCCACCCGGCGGATGTTGTATAATCACGCGCCCCGATCCAGATACCACCAGAATAATTACAGGGGCCTCCGCCACAGTTGGTCGACCCGGCTGCATCGTTCATGGTCGTTCTTTCCACCACCAAAAGCGTGTTGCTCGTGCCATCCTTGATGTCACGAAATCTGATGTTCGAATTGGCCCAGAAAATGCCCAGCCTGTCGCGGGCTGCATAGGTACCTGAGTTGGCCAGGTAGTTACTAAGCCCAAAGCTGTTTTTATCCGTATTACGCCCCCCCATCGGATCGGACGGGCAGATATACGTTTTGACAACCTGATTGGCGGCAGGAATCGCATCCGAGACCGATGCGGTCCCGTCGAAGTTGCCATCCATCCAGTGATAGGCGAATCCACCGGTTTGCTGACCAATTTGGTCATACAGCGAAGACTGTTCAAGAGCGGGTAGAATCATGGTTCCCCAGCCAAGCCCGTTACGATCGTCTATGTTATTCGTACTGGGATCGCCAAGATTGGGAGTAAAATCGATGAAGCTGGGTGGAAACGTGTCGTGCACATCATGATAATTGTGCAAAGCCAGGCCAATCTGCTTCAGGTTATTTTTGCAGGAACTTCTTCGTGCAGCTTCACGAGCCTGTTGCACCGCAGGCAAAAGCAACGCGACGAGGATCGCAATGATCGCAATCACCACAAGCAATTCAATCAGCGTGAACCCTCTTTTCGGGCCTGAAGGGAAAGCCCCCTTCGACCGCATACTCATCATACCATTCATCGAAAATCTCCTTGTGAGAAACCAAAGAAAAAGAAATCTGACAGAGACCCTGACAGAAAAATGACTTGAGAGCTGGACAACCCGTCCATTATGGCCCATTTCATCCGCCATTTGCAACATCTAAACACATGAATTCATTCGATTTGTATCGTAAAATGCCGATCCGGCCAGAAAACGGAGAGGCTGTGAACAGCCTCACCAATTGGCCAGCTCACCCGTGCGATAGCGAGTGCACCTATCATGCACCTGTCAAGAACAAGAAAGACAACCTTATCTTTCCGACAGAACTGCTCTTGATCGTGCAACCGGTAATCGTACAAGCGGTAACAGAACAGGAATCAACTCACGACATCACGCTGGTAGAAACGCGGAAAATGCGACTTTCTCGCAAAGTAGAATCAAGCGAGACGCCACCAAGCTTCTACTTTTTCTTTTTCGTCAGCTTGAAGTCGAACGTGTTGTCCTCTCCTGCCTTTACCATGGCAGTCAACGTCGATTTGGTGTTGTACTGTTCAGGAATTGGATCCTTGTACCCAGGCCCAGGGGGAGCTTCGAGGGGAGTTTCGATTGTAACTTTGTTCTCGCCGACCTGGGCTCCCTTGGCGTTATTTCTGTAAGTCAATTCGTACTTCCCGTCCGCATCGGTCAGACCAAAGGAACTTTGCCCATCGGGGGAAGTGAATGTCACCGTCACGTTGGGCAGGGGAGCGCCATCCATAGTAACCGTCCCGGTTACCTTCGCCAATTCGGCCATTCCCTCTCCACCATTTTGGCCCGTACAGCCAACAACCGTTAAAAGAAATAGAACTGCAACTGCTCTGATTGGTCTCATAAAAAACTCGACTTGATGTTAAAGGCGCAAAAAAGCCAAGCCAAAACCGACCGTCCAGCCGGCTGGCAAACAGAATGCATGTTAAC
>JALTOP010000074.1:0-593 GCA_027000105.1 Planctomycetaceae bacterium
CTGTTTGACGATGCGTCAAATCAGCCAGCCGTTTTACAGCTTCCGACCAGTTTGTTGAAGCCTCCATCGCGAGCAGTTCTTTTTCCGTTTCTTCGGAGAGAACCCCCATTGCGCTGAGAACCTCGTGATCGGCGTGGTAAATTATTTTGCCTCGTAACGATTCGGGAACAGCCGCTTTTTCTGCCAGAGATTCAATCGCGCTTTGCCATTCAAGATTCTCATGAAAGGCAAGCAGTTCCTGTACCTGCCCCGGTTTGATCCAGCCACGAAAAATCAGCGAGACAATACGGCCGTTCTCCTGTTTGAGCGTCATCTGCCTTTTCACAGAATCGGGAAGTGCATCATCCGCGAATTTCGGATCCAGATCGACCTGTTCGGTGAACATCAGCGACGATGGTAAATCCGACAAAGCCAGTTGAGTGAATGTTTCTCCATAATGCTCCTGATCAGCGCCTGGAGGAACCTTCCACTTGACGATCCCGATGCCCAGGGTGATGACAAAGGCAAGCACGGTAATCAACGAATACGCCCAACCGGCCTCGCGATCACTCACCTTCTTCAAATGTATTTTGAGAAGATTCCCGCCTCCAAGC
>JALTOP010000074.1:603-7296 GCA_027000105.1 Planctomycetaceae bacterium
AATGTCGAACCAGACCGTCGCCGTCTCCCCCCAACTGACCGTCGCGGGAATGAAGGCAGTAATGATCAAGACAACGCCGCAACAGGCGGCTATCAACAACGGAATTGTGCGTTTCACCAGCGAAACTCCCGTTCTAATTTATGAAACAGATCGGTCAGGATCAATTTTTAAGGTGTACTTCGTGTGTCAGGTTTGTTCCAGATTTCCAACAGATTTCTAAAGAATGGACAGGACAGTCAATGTTTCAATCAGACAGCCCCCCAGCAGCCAGACGGCAACAATCAATTTTCCGACGTCCTGTCCTTTCAAACTTCCCAGTTCCTCGGGCGAACCGGAGAGATAGGCCGAAGCGGCAAAAAGTTCCTCGCCGATCAGCGTGTAATCGCAAGCCGCGACGAAAAAGGGCAACTGCGACGGTTGAGCTGTTCCCGCCACCTGAATCGCACCGACAGAATTCCCCGTCTCGGCCAGAATGAGCGACTCGGCAAAAAATGCTCCCAGATAAAAACAGGCCGCCGGTTTTTCACGCACCATCATCCCCGAAACATAGGCGACGTAACCGAATTGTTCGTCGGTAACGTAATAGGCCAAATCCGGGTTGTAAGCTTCCGGTCTTCCGGCTGTCAGGAACGAACCCTGCAAGGTTTCGCGGGCCGCCGTCATCACCAGAGCGCGGGAAGTCGGCACTTCCACCTGGGCATCATATTCGGCGGCCGTCTGCGCAACGTGAGAAAGGATATTCAACCCCGCGATTGTCTGGATGTCGTTCATATCCTGAATACCGGGAACGAACAAAACGGAACGGCCCATTTCGGTTGCCCGTCCAACCGCTTCGTCTACTGCTTCCAGTCCCGCGATTCGCCGCACTTTCAGCTTCCAGCCCCGCTTGGCCACTTCAATGAAAAATATGACCGATCCGCAAATAAGAATCCCCACTCCGGCAAGTTTCCATTTGTCTCCCAGAAACCATTCCCGCTTTGTTCGAACCGGGCCGGATGTCTCGGCAATAATCTGTTTTTCCCCCTCATGCGGTTTCCAGTAAAGGCGATAAAAATACTCCGATTTCGTATTCAACCCGCTCACCTCAATCGAAACGATGTGGGCTTTTTCGTTCAGTTTCCAGGAACCGTCGTTGGGGGGATACTTGGCAAGTTCCCGATACAGCCCGCCCTCTTCCTCGGATTGCATCAACATAATCGTGCCGCCCGGCTTTTCAGCGGTCAACGACTGATAGACCTGTTGGGGAAGTTCAATCGAGATATCGAGTTTATCGCCACCATCGAAGGGGTGATCCTTGACCACCAGTTTCGCCTGAGCCGCTTGCCCTTCTGACTGAACTGGTTGCTCGTCTGTCTGAGTCGGCTGCTTTTCTGCCTGAACCGTTTTCGCTGACTGCGCGAACAGTCCAAAAACAAGCACACAAACAAGCACATAGATGAAATACGGGAACTGCTTCATGCCCTGTTCCTTTACCCTGCTATAATTTCGACGTTGGCACGGGGGACGACCAATTTTCGCCCGTCATCCAGTTTTACTTCCAGAACTCTCGCTTTCGAACCCGATCCCAAAACGGTCGGCTCAGCAGGCAAGCTGGCAACCTGACCGATCATTCCGAAATAGGGGTCCCGAATAATCCGGACGGAGCTTCCCGGTTCCAAAAATCCTTCGACGGCACCGTCATCAAACACGTCGCTGGCTGAATCGTCTGCAGTTGGAATCACGATTTCCGGTCTCATCACTCCAGCACGAATCTGCGTGGCCCCGTTGACGGAAGCCTGCGAACCAACCCGCGATTGAAACAGTTCAAATGTTCTGCGAGCCATGCCGATATCGCCAAAGCCTTCGGTAATGATGAGAGTGGTTCCGATTTTTTCCGTTCCCGTAATCGCAACGCCGAGATCGTATCCCAGAATATTTTTCAAATCCTGATCATCAATCCCGCCTGAAACAACAGCCGACGCTCCCACCGCGATCGCCTTTTCAACCGCTTGATGCGTCATCCTTGCTCCGCCAATAATCACACCGCCGCGCATCTCCGGTTTGATCAAATCTTCCGTCAGTGGCTGCTCCGGGTTTTCACACGCCAGATGGATCTTGCCGTACTGCTCGCCCCCAATTCCGAAAATCCCCTGAATGAAAGTAACGTTCGATTCCACCACTACGCCCTGCTCCGGTTTGACTTCCAGAATTCTCCCCGGGACATACGCACGCACCTGCACCGGAATCGGCTCTCCCCGTAAAATTATCTGCCCGGTGATTTTTGAAACGGACTCCAGCACACCGGCCGACCTGGAGAAATAGCTTTTCTTGAAGAAACCGAAAATTCCTTTGGATCGGGCCAACTCGTCACCAACTTCAACACGTTCCCCCCTGTTTTTGAGCATGCACCCGGGAAGATCAGCCGCAGAAACTCCCAACAGACTCGCCAGATTCAAAGGAAAAATATCTCCGGGGATGGATGCTTCCGCAACCACATCCTGCGCCTCAACCAAATCGCCTACCTCAACAAGTACCTTCCCCGAGATCGGAAGCAGTCGACGACAATGCAATTTCGTCTGCCGGGAGACTTTCAATCCTGGTGTGTAAGCATGAGCCATGTCTCTATTCCGTTATCCAATTCTCAAGCACCGCCCAAGCGGTCTCGACATCGATTCAGTCCTCATACAGGTGCAACGAATTCACCCACTGTGTCACGGTCTGGCGGTCTGCTCCTTTTTCCCCGCCGACAGCCAGTTCGCGACCTCTGGCATCCAGAATAAGACCAACCTCACCCCCTCGCACTTCCCGGGAGATCGGTCTTCCTTTACCCGCTCCGCAATCAAGGCCGCGAGCTGGTTCGATTTCAACGGTTGCCCTCTGATCGCCCGAAAGGGACAACAGTTTCAACTCGCCTGCATACATTTCACCTTCGTCCGAAAGATCCCCGGTAATTTTATATCGGAAGGCGACACGTCCCGGTTTCGGCTGGCCCGCGATCGCCACACACGTTCCCAGATAGATCAGGCAATCTCGCTCGAATACCTCCAAAGCGGCTTGCGGATGAACCTGAGCCAACACGCCCAGATGGGGCATCATAAAAATGCTGTCCTTGGCAAGCGTGGTAAAGCCCTCCGGTTCGAACGCATCAATCAGCATTGCTGCGGTCTGGTGCATTCTGGGAGCATGCGAGAGCACACCGCCTGAAGCAACCAGTAGATCGAGCTTCATATTGTTGACGATCGACTGTCCGCCGGAATCCTGTGTGAAAAGATCCCCCACTGTGCGCTGCTGTTGGACTCCCTTGAGCGTGGTTGCAAATTCCTTGTGCTGAATATACGCCAGACGCAGCGCCTCCCTGGCGACGGCCTGTTCGAAAATGAGAGCTTCCAGAGTTTGCGGAATCGTGGTCGGGCGAATCATCTTGTTTTTCACACGGTTTCGCAATTCCCGTTCCTGCATATCAACATGAACCCAACGCAGAATATTGAGCATGGTCGCTTCTGCGCAGACATTCGAGATGGAATAACTCATTCCCAGGTTGGCACTGACCGTCCTGTTGAAAACACCATCGAAAACGGAAAAAACATCCGTCGTTGCCCCGCCGATATCAACACCGACCGCGTTAATCCCGTCCCGTTCCGCGATTGTCTGCAAGATATTGCCGACCGCTCCGGGAGTCGGCATGATCGGTGCATCGGTCCAGGAAATCAGTTTGTCATAGCCCGGCGCATGAGCCATCACATGTTCCAGAAACAACTCGTGAATTTCGTCACGAGCCGGGCCAAGATTTTCGTTATCGAGTTGAGGACGGACATTTTCTACCTGAGACAGTTCTACATCATCATCGAATGTCTCTTTGACAGGTTCCCAGGCTTCGATATTGCCTGCATAAATAATCGGCATGCGGTATTTATCGCCAAAACGGGGTTGCGGTTTCGCAGGAGCGATCAACTCGGCAAGCTGCACCACATGCTTGACCGTGCCGCCATCGGTTCCGCCCGAAAGGAGAATCATATCGGGACGCAATTCCCGAATCCGCTGGATCTGTTCATACGGTTTACGTTTATCGTTGGACGAAATTGTATCCATCACAATCGCCCCGGCTCCCAATGCCGCCCGCTTTGCTGATGCAGCCGTCATCTCACGAACAACACCTGCAACCAGCATTTGCAGGCCGCCGCCCGCACTGGAAGTTGAAATGTAGATGTCGCAACCCTGCTTACCGTTGGAGGGGCGGAGAATCTGATCATTTTCATCGAGCAACTTGCGACCAGCCAGCTCCGCTACTTCAGAGACGGCATTCGTCACTCCGACTGTCACATCCGCCGCCGGTTCTTCAACTGTCGTGGGAGCTTCCCCGCGGTACGTTTGACGATAATGACCGTCGATCTTTTCGATGAGGATCGCTTTAGTCGTCGTACTACCGCAATCCGTCGCCAGAATTACCTCAATGTCATCAGGATTGATTTTGCTCATCGGTTTCCGTACCCGCAAATAAACAGGCTCTCATTCCGCATCACTGCCACCCACGCCATCTCTTCAATCGATGCAGTACGCTTCCATCAATTCCTGTCGCAACAATCTGTTGCAACAACGCCCAAGAGATGCGAATCAGCGCCTCTTTGGACGCGAACCAACCTTCCCTTGCCACTCCGATACTTCAGGCGCTGGTTGATATGTCCGATGTGTCATATTTCGAGACGCTTCACAAGTGAAAAATGCTGATTAACGCACGGCATCAATTGGGGAGTTCGTCCCCAGAGGCTAGTATATCTTCGCCATCTTTACCACTCTCAAGAGCCTCCAGTCGCTCGCAGATGATATCGACAGCGTCTCGGCGTTCCAAAAACAGCGACAGTTCCCGATATTGCGTGGGGGAAAAAATGGTCGTTGCGATCGGCTCCAGAAAGTGCATCCCCTGTGCTCCGACATAATTCATCGGTCTGACCATTTCCAGAAACGCAACCGCAGCCGGGGTCAACCGACGCTGTTTGATCACTCCACAAAGTCGATCGACCAGTTCCAACTGCTGCGGGGTCGGCTCCGTCGCCTGCGTTGCGTTAACCGCGAATGCGTGTTTGATTTTTTCCCACATCGTGACTGTTTTCAAAACTGGAACATGATTGGAACATGACTGAAAACTGGCCCCCCAGTATCCGCCAACTCCCCGGCCTCAAAGAAGCTGCATCATAGAAACTGTGGACGATCCTGTCATTACTCCCGCCTGTTATCCCGTAACCGGGGAAAAATAGCGCATAAAAAAGCCTGAAGAAACCGCCCGTTAAAACGAGACACAATCTCTTCAGGATTTGTGATTATTCAATAAATTCGCCACGAGTGTGGCAAAAAATTGCCTACGACCACATAGCCGATTTTTCTTCCACTTCCCGTTGGGCATCGACAGAAAACCGGGTTAACGGCATCGCTTCAAGTCGGGCGATCGGGATCGATTTTCCCGTCACCTCGCAAATGCCATACCGCCCCTCGGCAAACTTGGCCAAGGCATGCTCAATCTCCGACAACTCGTCCGCCTTCATAGCGATCAAATGTGTATTCAGGTCGCTCGACTCATTGTACTGGGCGATATCGGCTGCGTCACCAACTCCCGAACTTGTGGTACTGGTCGCTGCTGCTCCTGCACCTACCCGATTTCGCAATTCGTCACGTCTTGCCATTAAGCTGAATTTCAACCGCTCCAATCGCTCTGCTCGTGTCATTTTGGGATTTCTTTCTACTTCTTTATCAATTAGCCTCAGACAAGGTTCTCCATGCCAAGGCGGTGCCAATTTGTCGCATCCCAACATCATGTCGGCGATTGATCATTCCACTCTGATCGCAGGTATGATCAACAGGCTTAAATACGATTTCAAGTGTACGCAGGGACATGACCACCAAATTACGCGATCCCAGCTCAAAGGCTACAGCAGAAAAAACAGCGCAACCCGTTGCAAACATATATGTTATGGCGACCACTAATAAACGAATAAATTTTCAATAAAGAGTCCACATGACCATGTGGACATATCAGTAGTAATCCCGTGCACATTTGGTAGCTCTTTCCGGGCAGGAATGAGGGGCTCCCCTTCTTGATATTTTCGCAGGCGAGTCAGTTTTTGTTTGATTATTTTTCTCTATCCACTACTAATGGATAAGGACAATGGATTATGTTCTCTCTATTGTGTAGAGGGCATGACGGTGGTGTCGGGGTTCGTGTGTCGTTCGACTCAAGCAGGTATCTTGTAGATCTCTTCCAGTTAACCCTTTCCAGTAAATCTCTTCTCCGCCTTGATGGAATAAGCAACATGCAAGATCCAAACCGAAAAAAAAACGGTCCTGGCAGTACCATTCGCTCTGGTTGGCGTGCTGCCCGGTTGATCTTTTCCTGCATGATTTTTCTGTCCATAACGGGCGCGTTCCAACCGGTTGATGCCGCCAAGGACCCCAAGGTTAAAGCGGCTATCGAACGCGGACTGCAATATCTGCGGCAATACGATTTGAAATTCAAACCGGCCACCGGACTTATTGTTTACACGCTTCTCTCTGGTGGAGATGCCTCTGACAGTCCTGCCGTCCAGCGCGGATTGGATTTGATTTTGGGAAAGTTTCGCGGTTCGGAATCAGATCTTACCTATCGTCCTCAGCATCATCACATTTATGAGGCTGCGATTGATGTTATGGCTCTGGAAGCGGCTGATGCAGAGGGCTATCTCGATC
>JALTOP010000075.1 GCA_027000105.1 Planctomycetaceae bacterium
ACCGAGTGGGCTGTTTGCCGAAGCGTTTCGCCCATCTGTTCGGCAATCGAGGCAAAATGATTATGAAAGACTTCGAGCAGAACCGGATCCGCCTTCTTCGAGGAAGAAGCGTCCTTCCCGCTGCGATGAATCGGTTGCCCGCAGTCAGCATGATTAACAATTTCCAACTCGCCTGCGGAGAGTACATGAGCGGTAAAATCAGGCTCAATGAATGTGGTCGAAGTCTGCTCACAAACCAGTGCAGGGCCGTCAATCACCTGACCGGGGGAAAGATCTTCCCGCGAATAAACGGTTGCAACCATTTCACTTCCCTGCAGGAAAATTTTTGTTGTCGATTTCGACGGCTCCGCTGAAGCAGGATCGATTCCGGTTCGATTCGGCAAAAGGGAATCGGTAAAATGATCCGACGATTTCAAACAAATCTGGCCGACAGCTTCCACCCTGGCAGTGACGACCTCAACCGTTTTATCGGGATATGAAAAGCCGTATCGCCGGTGGTGCTCCTGATGAAACGCATCCGGAAAACTCCCCTGTTCGGGCATCAGGATATTCAATGCTGTTTCCTGCCCTGAATAGCGGATATCCAGCGATTTTCTGCCGACAGTAATCTGTTCACGGGGAATCCTGTCAGCCAGGACTTTTTCCACCGCCTGCTGTTCCAGCTGGTCAAAAAGTGGCCCCACTTCTTCTTCAAAGGAGTCATTCCAAGGCTTCAGTATTGACTTTGCAGCGTGATGCACAATATCTGCCTGTCCCATACCGTAGGCGCTCAACACGCCCGCCAGAGGATGCACGAGAATACGCGGCATACCGAGTTCACGTGCCAAGGCACAGGCATGTTGCCCACCTGCTCCCCCAAAGCAGACCAGCAAGTAATCAGCCGGATCATAGCCACGGGCGACCGATATTTTTCGAATCGCCCTGGCCATGCGAGTGTTTGCAATTTCCAGAAAACCTTCTGCCAGTTGTTGTGGCGTGAATTGTTGGGGCATCGCGGCATTCGCTAAACGTCTACAAAGTTCAATCAGCTTCTGATGCACAGCATCCCAATCAAGTGGAATCGGAAAACGATCCGCCAACAGTCGCCCGGTATAAAAATTCATATCGGTAACAGTAAGTGGGCCTCCCTTCCCATAGCAGCAGGGGCCGGGATCTGCTCCGGCTGATTCCGGACCGACGTGCAGCCTGACACCATCGAAGTAGCAAACCGAGCCTCCACCTGCCGCAACGGTTTCGATTGCCAACATGGGAGTCGCCAACCGGACACCTGCCTTGACCGATTCATACTCCTGCTCAAATTGACCATCAAAGCGGGAAACATCGGTGCTTGTGCCGCCCATATCAAAACCGATACTGAGTGATGACCCGAGTTTCCTTCCGATCTCGGCAAATCCGACGACCCCTCCCGCCGGGCCGGAAAGAATACTATCCTTTCCCTGAAAATGCTCCGCGGCAACAAGCCCGCCGGAAGATGTCATCAACTTCAACTCGCAGCCCGGCAACGATTTTTCGATTGCTTCAATATAATCTGCCAGCACCGGGTTCAAATAGGCGTTGACCAGTGTCGTATCGCCACGGGAAATAAATCTGGGTGAGGAACTCAAACGATGTGAAACCGATATTTCCGCAAAGCCAACTTCTGAAGCCCATTGTTCAAGGAGTAATTCGTGTTCCGGATGAACAGAAGCGTGCAACAGACAAAGAGCAACTGAATCGATTC
>JALTOP010000076.1:0-1623 GCA_027000105.1 Planctomycetaceae bacterium
CCAGAAAGAGCAGTACGGTATCGAACGTCTGTTGGAATTTATCCATATCAATTCAGAGCAAAACGTCCGCGAACTTGTGCAGATGCTTCATGACGATGTCGACCGCTTTTGTGCCGGTTCTTCTCCCTCAGATGACGTTACCGTTGTGTTGATCCGCTGGAAATAACAGAAATAACGCTGTATCAGTCGGCTATTTCGTCGTGAT
The DNA here is from genome assembly GCA_027000105.1 of Planctomycetaceae bacterium. Lineage (GTDB taxonomy): Bacteria > Planctomycetota > Planctomycetia > Planctomycetales > Planctomycetaceae > Rubinisphaera. The sequence continues at coordinate 206 of JALTOP010000076.1, forward strand.
CCTGCCTGCTCCGTCTGTTTCTTCTTCCAGTTGGTTGGAATGAAGATATTCCCTGGCAGCATGATTCTGCTTCAGATAGGCATCGAAAAAGGCAAGGGCAGTCGTTTTGACAATCGAAATCTGATCCTGTGCAATCGGGCCGCTCCCTGCAAAGGAAATTTTGCCCGAAATCCCACCGAAACCGTGATACGCATCTTTCACCCATAACAGATATTTGTCTCCTGCAGGGACAGAATCAAAGGCTTCTTTTCTCCAGGTTCCCTTCTTTTGTTCCTTGCCCTTCATTGACGAACCATCATTGTCGCCTGTGATCATTAACGAGGGGATTTCCATCTTCTCGTACGATTTTTTGGTGATGGTTTTGCCCAATCCCTGCGGGCTGATCATCACGGCCGCGGAAAATCGCTTATCTGCGAAGTTGGCTGATTCTCCGGTCAATGGATTGAACAATCTCAACCCGCAAATCAGCATTGTTGTATGTGCTCCGAATGAATGCCCTGCGATGGCAAGTCTCTCGCGATCAATCTTCCCCTGCAATCCGGGAATCCTTTCCTCCAGCAGGTCAAGCGAATCGACCACAAAGGAAACATCCTGTGCACGGTCATCCCATTGGCCGGTGACGCGCGGGCTGTTAAGCAGCAGAAGAATCGATTTCACCTTCTTTTTTTCTTCATCGCTCATCAGGGAAATCGAATCACCAAATGTCGGCTGGATGACAACGTAGCCGTGACTGACCCAGTATTCCACAAGAGGCTGGTAGTTGTTTTTGGAGCCCATCGCTCCATGGCACCAGACAATCAACGGGAATTTCTTCTTCTCCACGGGATAGGTGATGCGCAAAGGGAGCGTTTTCTTGCGAGAGGGAACTTCCAGGTTGAAAGTTTCAACAACTTCAAACTTATACGGGCCCTGTTCCAATTTATACAGTTTTGATTGGCCGGGAACCAACTTGGGAGGAATTGTTTTTCTGTTTCCCAATCCTGTCATCTGTTTCAGTTTTTGCTAGTCCCTCTTGATAGCGGCACGTGCAGAGGGCGATAGCCGTCCGTCTCCATCTTTGTCGTACTTTTCGAGTAACTGTCTCAATTTCCCCCGTTGAGCCAGAGCGAAAGAGGTCTCGGGCAGTGAGAGCAACATAAATACAAACAGAATTCCCGTTACAATTTCCCTCATTACCTTTCCTCCCCGTGGTCAGGAAAACTCCGGTCTTTTTGGCATTCGCCACACAATGGAAATCAAAACCGAGCCACCGATTCCGATTCCTGCTCTGTGTGGAACGTTTCGCTGTAAAATGTTGACAAACGGCGCATGCCGCGTTTTACACCGGTATTACTACCGTCGCCTATAGCTGAAAGTTTCAAAACTGCCTATTCAGCAACAATTTCAATACCGCTGAGCAATGTTCTTCCCGCAATCGG
>JALTOP010000076.1:1633-7272 GCA_027000105.1 Planctomycetaceae bacterium
AACTGCCAGCCAGCTTCGCAATATCCAACTGGGACAAAACTGGTTGTCCCTGCAGGCTGACATCAAAAACACGCTCGTTGGGCTGTTTGCCATCCGGTTCCAGGAAAAAGAGGCGGACGGTGTAGTTCTTTTCTTTTGTGGGAACAGGGGACAATGTCACTGTGACAGAATCCGCTCCTTCCACACCGGAAGCGGCCACCCATTTCATTTCGCCCTGTTCGATAAATGCCGAATGTTGACGGAAGTAACGCAGATTTTTCCCGGCGACCTTAATGACAACAGCAGGTGAAGAACCTCCCTTGTTCGGATAATCGATCCACAAGATACCGTTCTCGGCCTGCCTGTCTCCTGGAGCGCCGAAGTTGATGCCGAGGCGTTGAATCTGATCTTTTTTGGTATCAATCGAAAGGGCACTGTAACTCCACACTTCTGTCTCCGGAACATTAACCAGTGCCAACGATGTGAATAGCGAATAACCACAACTGCAGCCGTGGGCCATGTTGGGCGCATTGAGAACACCATCCGCCGGGATAAGACTGTTGCGACAACCGCTGCGAAATCCTTCCAGTCGGGATGTGTTGCTGTTATCGATATCACAAAAACCAGCCGCGGCGGCACGGAAAGTCATCAAATGAGGGTTCGCAATAGCGTAATTGCAATGATGCCCCGACTTCGTGAACTCCCACGGGATTGGTTTTCCGGTGATCGGGTTGGTTCGCAAAATCGGCTCACCAGTTTCCAAATCGTACGATCTTCCCGGTCCCCGCTGATCAAGGATCTGATCATTCAACACAATGATTTTATCCCACAGGTTTTCAGGGTGTCCTTTGAATCCCTTCCCAACGGAGTATTTTTTCCATAACTCCGAACCATCTTTTCCACGGAAGGCCGCGATGCCATCTCGGTTCGCCAGTAGCATGACATCTTTCGCTTTACCGTACGAAAGCCAGGTACCGATCACATCGGTTCGATGCCGCCAGAGTTCTTTACCGGTTTTCACGTCGATCGCTGCGATAAAACGATCGTCGAGCGCCTTCGGAACCTCGCCGCGACGCTTCCAGTCCGAGTAAAAGTCTTTCAACGCCCCATCAAAAACGTAAATGCGATCTCCGCTCAGTGATACAACTGGAAAACTCAGGTTTGCCATGTGCGTCCAGACAACTTTCCCGGTGTAGCGATTCAACGCGACCAATCCCAAGGGGAGCTTGCCATATTTTTCGCCGATTTTTTCTGAAACCCGAAACGTGGAGGTCAACAGCAAATCGCCATGCACGCGGATGCGCCCCCAGCTGTCTTCTGGATTCGGTAGTTCAAATACGGCCAGCGTTTTGCCCGTCGCCGGATCGATCCGCTGACAGGTTTTCTTGCCCGTCACCAAATAAATACCATCCTTCACCGCAAGAAAATGAAATCCAGCCAGTCTGTTGTAGAAGTCATTACCGCGTCGTCCATAGTTCGTTTCTGAATTCTCTTTCAACGGAATTTGCCACAAAATGCGCCCCGTATAGACATCGACGGCGCTCAACTTCCCCGGCCCCTGGATGAACATGCGACCTTCGATGACCGCCATGCTCGGTCCCCACAAATGACGATCGTAAAACAAATCGCCATTGGCAGACGGTCCGCCGTACCACAGAATTCCGAGTGGTGCTTTGACCAGTTCATCACGCGACATCAGCGTGTTGGAGGCATCTCCATATTCGTGCGTCCAATCCGCGGCCCCCGGCAAGGCCCCCTCACGTGAAAGCAGCGCGAAGCCGTCATGTTGATCCAGTTTCGCTTTGGGGAGTTGTTTATCGGAAATGGTCTTGTTGAGATTCGAGAACGCTTCTTTGGAAAGTTCCAGACAAGCGACACCGCCATACGGACGCAGCGATTTGAAGACAACCTGATGTGATTGCGGCGAGGTGAAATCGTCAAGCGTCGATAAATCCTCCGAAACAATCAACTCCGCCAGATAGGGGGGCAAGTCGAATGTTAATGGACTTCCCTGATAGACAACTACACGCGTCCCCAGCAATCCGGCGGCATCAAAGGTCGTGCGCAGTTGTTGCACTTTTGCTGCATCCGGTTCCACGGCAATGACCCTGAACGACGACTGTTGCACGAGTTCTTCCAGCAATCGCCCTGTACCGGTTCCGAGAACAAGGCAATAGCCGCCCTGTGAATCGGTCTCTTTCAGCAGATTTGCGACTTTGTCCGTCCACACATCTTGTTTTGCGACCAATTTTTTCTTTGTATTGGGGAAAGAACGGGGTTTGTTTTGCTGCCTGCCAAAGCAGATCAGATCTCCCTGTTCTGTGACAGCAATCAACTTGCCGTTCGCGGCGATCATTGTTGCCGGTTTTCCTTTTACGGTGTGCACCCAACTGATAGAAGCGGATTTCCCGTCTTCAGCCAGTTCCAGTGCGAAAACTTTGCTGCCTTGATGTCCGTACAAGCGGTTGCCCGCTTTCAGGTCGAGTTGAATCGGGTTCGATTTGATCCACTCGGCGTATTTATCTGCAGCCATTTCATTGATTCTGATTCCTGATACAGCCCAGATTTGTTTCAGAGTTTGCTGTTTGATTTTTTTGCCACGGCGATCCTTGGTTTCTACAGTGACCGGCTTGTTCAGATCATAAGCAACCACTGAACCACCGCGTGCAAAATAGGCGGTATCCTTTTCCAATACCGGGTTGTAGGAAGAAATCGAATATTCCTTTCTTCTCTCCATCTGGTACGTTGAACCACCATGGAATATGTATGGGCCGATGCTCGACAGGTGGTAGTTGTTTGTTCGATTGCCGTAGGGGTATCTGGAAAATTTGTCGGTTTCAGTATCCAGTATCAGCGCGGTGGAACGTCCGCAGGGAATCATCAATCGTTTTCCGTTTTTGACCAGATAACCTTGAGGCACAGCTTTTTCGTCAAGGGTTTTAATTTGGTATGGGGGAACTCCGACGGCCTCCCCAGTATTTGCATCCAGTGTGTAAAGGAAAGTTCCTTCGAAGGGCCAAACTCCGCAAGTAAAATAGATTTTTCCATTCGCCAAAACAGGCCCGCCGCGCATCGGCCAGAGTGAACAAAGACGGTCATTCGCCAACACTTTTCGATTGTTGGGAGCTGCCCGGAACTTCCAGCGAAGCGAGCCATCTTCCGGATTCAGACAATAGAAAAAGCCATCATCAGAACCAAAATAGAGATTCTTCCCGGAAACAATCGGAGCAAAACGAACCGGGCCGTTCGCATAGAAAATCCATTTGCGAAGGCCTCGGGAAAGATCGATCGCGGTCACTGAATCACTTCTGGAGGAACCGACAAACAGGGTCTCCCCAGCGATGACCGGTTCGTAATGGGCGTCAAACTGAAGACGCGGGTCTTCCGGCCAGGCAAGAGTGGTCTTTCCAAGGGAATGCGTCCATTGCAGATGCAATTTTGGTGCAAGCTGCTCCGATGTCACCGCAGTCCGCTGGGCATTTCCCCGCCAGGTTGCCCAATCTTCAGCAGATGCCGTCACAGAGAACAGGCCTCCGCCGAGTATCAATATTCCACAAACAGAGATAAAACGCACGGCACTCGAAAACATATATCAACTCCTCACACGGGAAAACAAACCGCTATCGGCCAATGTTCCATGTCACTTAAAAATCGTCTGCGAAAAAATCACATCTCTGTTTTGAAATTTCTGTTGATCCGTATGACCAGCAGGGCAGCCTACTTCAATTCTTTGAATAGAGGGTGTTTCTTGTCACCGCGTGCGTGAACATAGGCGATCAGGTCGAGAATTTCTTCACTGGTCAACTTGTTCAGCAGTCCTTCGGGCATGATGGAAGTTTTGGAGGTCGCCCGATCGTCGATGTCATCTTGTTTGATGACGAGAGGATCAGCCTTGGCGAGCGGATCGACCAGCAGTTTGACAACATCGTCATTCTCCTCAAGAATCATCCCGGTCACTACTTTGCCACTTGCCAGAACAAACGTGTGTGATTGATATTTTTTGTCAATCTCTTTGGAGGGATTGACCAGCGACATCAAAATATGTTCCAGCGTGTTTTTCTTGTCCTCAAGTTTGGTCAAGTCGGGGCCGAGTTCGCGGCCTTCGTTCCCCATTTTATGGCACGCCAGGCAATTAGAGAACTTGAACAGTTCCTTGCCGAGATCGTAATTGCGACCGGCCGGCATTTCCTTGACGGCGTCAATCAGGTCTTCATATTTCCATTCCGTGTTGCGGGCCACAAACTTCAGCAGTTCGTCCTTCACCTCCATTGAATGAGCTTTGGTGTATTCTTCCGGATTTTTCAGGTACTCTTCGACATTGTCAACTACATACAACGCGCCATACATCCGCCGCCAATGACCAGGGTACGTGCATACATACGGATAGATCCCCATTTTCGCGGGAGCATGAAACAGTAACGATTGATTCTGTCCCGGTTCGAGCAGTTTGCTGGCAAGCAGGATTTTATCCGATTGGGGAATATAGCCTCTTGCTTTGGCATCGGCGTCGCGAGCCGTTTTCTCTGCCAGCACACCCACCTCTTCCAATGCACCGGGAAGAACGATTGCGAGGTTGTGAGGCATGTGATCGGAATTGGAAAAACGGAATTCAACCGGTTTTCCCGCTTGTACAATGATCTGTTCCTTATCGTAAATCATTCGCGCGGGAACGGTTCCGATAGCGATGATGCGTACGTCCAGATTTTGCAGCCGTCTTTCAATCGCGGCTTTTTGTTCCGCGGGCAATTTTGAAGCCAATGTTCGTGCAAGTTTCGACGTATCCAAAGCAAATCTCTGCGTACGCGCTTTGGCGGAAAGTGAGCTGAGGTATTCGATCAGGTTATCGACCAGGGGACGAATTTCGTTTTTGTCCCAGGCGTTTTCAGGGATTGATTGCAAAACGGTGATTGCAGCTTTTCGATTTTTCCCTGCCTTGACCAGTTTGGAGAGATCTGCAAATTTTTCTGATTGATGTCCCGGAATCGAGGCAAGCGCCCGAATCGCAATATCATGAATCGATTCGGTCCCCGGGATGGAGAGGGAGTCTGGCGAAATTGTTGCTTTTTTGAAACCGGGGCCTGACCAGCGAACCTTCAACCCGTCGCCGCCGCCGTTGTCGAAATAGGTCAATATCATCGAGTGTAATCCGGGAGAAAGAGAAACAGTCCCTTTCTTTTGCGACATGCCATGTAGTCCGTCGTGATTGACGACCAGTTTGCCGTCGATGTAGATTCGTGACCCATCATCAGAGGCGAGGAAGAACGTATATTTTCCCTGTTTCGGAATATCGAGCATCGCAGAGAACTTATTGGCAAAGCGATCCTTTTTCTTCCCTGCTGGAACGTACATCGAAATTTCCGGAAGCACAGTTGAAGTAACCGGCTTCATTTTATTCAATGTTTCGATCGCGACATTGGAAGCACTGGGGTAATAATACTCAGCCAGAACGCCCGCTTTACCCGCATCTCCGTTCGACTCCTTTTTCAAATTTGGTGGGAGTTCGAACATTAGCGAACGTATATCGTTGTAGAGCGTTTCCCGTAACGAATCACTCGAAATGGACGGAATTGCCTGGAGTAGATCACGCAAGCTCTGCTTGTTCCGGGAAGCGCCGAAAAGCGCATTCTTTCCGGTTCCCTGTGCGATAATCCAGGCGACGT
>JALTOP010000077.1 GCA_027000105.1 Planctomycetaceae bacterium
CTGGAAATGCTGTATCATATCAATCTGGGAGCCCCACTACTGGAAGAAGGAGCAACCTGGCTGGCTCCATTGAAGATGCTCGCCCCGCGCGATGCCCGGGCGGCTGAAGATATGGCAACCACCTCAACCTATCTGCCCCCCACGGCAGGATACGCCGAGCAGGTCTATTTCTGCGAATTGACGGGAAATCCCGATCAGCAGACGGCTGCCTTGCTGAAGAATTCATCCTCTCAACTCGGATTCGGCATCGAGTTCGATCTTCAATCCCTTCCCTGTTTCAGCGTCTGGAAAAATACGCAAGCCGTTGAAGATGGGTATTGCACCGGGCTGGAGCCTGCATCGAATTTTCCCAATTTCAAAAGTTTTGAAAGGAAGCAGGGCCGTGTGACCAGCCTACCTGCCGGGGGAAGCTGGAATTCGTATCTGAAATTACACACGTTGACCGATGCTGAAACAGTCCAGGCTTTCGAGCAGAAAATAAATGCGATCCAGGGTGAAGCCGAACCGACGATCTATCAAACCCCGCAAACCGGCTACAGTCCGGACGCCTGAATTTTCAGACAATGCGCTGAACCAGGTTCAACCCGCAGCATTCCCGCTGGATTCTCGCGGAGCGTCGCAGGCTGTCAGACCGAGTGTCGCGATTGCATAATAGGTGTATTCGACATCAGCCTGTTCGTCCCATAACGCCGCCCGGAAGCCACCGGTAGGAAACTCAAGCCCCTGGCTGACAAAATCTTTTGCCGTGAATTTCAAACCACCGGGATCGATCTGCAGATCGCGATGCGCATTCAAGGCGGTAAAAGTGGAAAGAATATCGCCAAAGGGGATACGTGAATTGGCGGCGACGCCTCCATCATCCTGACAGACATCGCGAATGAAATCACACACATCTTCCCGCAAGGGACGATCGATCTTCCCCAGAATCTTGAGTGTCGCTACTGCAGCCGCGGTCGGATTGGTGCCGCTTCTTTTCATCGGGGCAATTTCGACAAAGCCTCCGTCGTCCCGCTGTCTGTCAAAAAGAAATTGCACCACTGAATCGGGATCGGGAATGGGGCGTCCAAGTAAATCGTGTGTCACTGTAATGAGAAACGTCTGATAGGTGCTGCCCAGTTTCCCTTCCGGGCCTTTGGCATAGCCCCCATCGTCGCGCCGTAATTCATCAAACTGCTTGAAAACCTTCTGTTGCCAGGCGGTTGCTGATGCTCCCTCGCCCAGAAGATCCTCGCCTCCAGCCAGTTGCACCGCCAGGGCACAGGAGATCCAGTTCAATAGATCGACCGGGGTATGATCGTGGTCCCGTTCCGCATAAAGATATTCGGTTACTTTTCTCGTCGTCTCTTTGTCTAACCCGCCCAGCAGGCCAAGCCCCCGGATGGCAAAACCGGTGTAGTAGAGATCGGAATCCCCCTCTCTCCCGCGAAATCCACCATCCTCGCATTGTTGACTCAGAATAAATCGGCAATGCTTCTCAAACCGCGAGGCGGGCAGTTTTTCCACCCCGGTCTGCAGGGCTTGAGCCAGGTCGATCAGGTAGGGAATTTTCATAAAGGAGTTTCAACAGGCTGAAGATCAGGAGAGCACCATTTGAATTGTAACAACGAAGTAAACCGTAACAACGGCGCTCGGTCAAAACAGGAAAAAGAGCGATCAGCCTGTCTGTAATAATCCGGAGGCTTCCAACTGTCAGATTTCAGATGCTGAATTCCGGGAATCAAACTGGCCACAGGATTTACATTCGCACGTCTCGAACCGGATTGCAACCTGAAACGTGAATGCGATCCGATCAATCCGTTAGCGGATGAAAACGCTCAAGCGATCATGCCGCTTTCTGTTTCACCTGGGAGTGGAACAGATTCAGGTAGATCGGGCACGTTTCGAGCAGTTGTTCGTGTGAGCCACTGGCGATCAAGCTCCCTTCGTGCATGACAACAATTTTCGTAACCACGTCCAGCAGGCTGCGATTGACTGCGTGGGTAATGATAAATGTTGTACACGATTCCCGGAACTGTTTCAAAGCCTGTTGAATGTGATACTCGCTTTGTGAGTCGATCGCGGAAGTCGCTTCATCCAGAATCAGGATCGATGGTTTGCGCACCAGCGCTCTGGCCAGGGCGATCCGCTGTCGTTGTCCGCCGGACAAGCCTGCCCCTTTATCTCCCACGACGGTTTCATATCCTTTGGGCAGTTGGGAGATAAACTGATCGACTCCTGCAGTCGCGGCGGCCTGTTCTATTTCTTCGCGTGTCGCCAGCGGATTCCCGTAACGGATGTTTTCCATGATGGTGTCATTGAACAGAAACGTATCCTGCGTGACGACACCAAGTTGACTGCGCAGAGATTTCAGGGGAGCCTGTTTGATATCGATTCCATCAATGAGGATGCGGCCGCGATCGGGGTCGTAATACCGCGGCAACAGATTCACCAGAGTCGATTTTCCGGAACCGTTTTCGCCGACGACCACCACACACTCGCCGAATTCGACACTCAGGGAAACATTGTTGAGCACGTCCGGCGTTTTCTCTTCGGTACCGGAATCATACGCGAACCGGATATCCTGAAATTCGATTTTTTTCGAATGTCGGGGCAGTACGCGGGGTAATTTCGGTTCATTCACCTTCGATTCCTGATCCAGCAATCCGGTAATGCGATCAGCCGCTGCAACACTGCGTTTCAGCTTCGTGTAAATGCTCGACAGCTTGCGCACCGGGTCGACTGTCCCCACCAGAAAGGTGTAAAGCAGAATCAGCGTTGGGATATCCGGCGGCGTATCAGCCAACTGGACGCCCCAGATGGTGGTCGTTTTCCTCAGAAGCAGATACATACAGGGCAGCACCGTCACGAAAATGGCGCACATGCCCATCAGTTCGACTGTCGGATTGGTGATGCCATCGATAATGCGAATTTTCATCGCCTTCGAATAGTAGGTTCTGTTTTCCCGATGAAAACGGGCACGGTGTTTTCTTTCGTTTCCGAAGGCGATCACCACGCGGAACGCGTTGAAGGTCTCTTCCAGAACGTGATAGATGCGGGACATGCTTTCCATCATCCGGTGCGAAGCCTGTTTCAGCAGCCTTCCAAAGCGGTAAAACATGAAACCGGCCATCGGAACAAACAGAAGTGAAAGGATGGTCAATCGCCAGTTCACCATAAATGCCAGCGAAATACAGGCGATCGCCTTGACCGGTTCGCGAGCCATCTTCCCTCCCAACAGTGAAAGACCGGCTGCCAGTTCCTGTAAATCGTAGGTAAAGCGCGACATCAAACCGGGTGTCCCCTCGCGCATCACACTTTGGTAATCCATCTTCAGACATTTGCGGAAGCAGGCTTTGCGGATATCGATCGTGGTCAGTTCGACGACGGAACCGATAATCACATTCTGCGCGAAAATGCAGAGGCCCTTTATCGCAGTAGCCAGAACAAGGATACCGAAAAACAGCGCTACGGTGTTGAATTGATCTTCAGGCATCCACGGAAGAATATTCGCCTTGGCCCAGTTGAACCAGGCGATACTGCGAGTTGCCCTGGCAATCCGTTCTTCGTGCTCGGCTCGGGATTTCAACCGACGAACCCGCTCTGTTTCCCGTAACTCTTTGGTCGCAAGTATCTCATCCAGATGGGCGATATTCTTTTCTGCTTCCTCTGTCTGTCGTTGCAACTCCTCCAGTTGCCCCGAGACATAACTCTGCATGTTTCCCTTCATCAAAACATTGGAGACAGGGAAAACAATAGAGAGATTCGCTCCCCAAAATAGCCCCGTCAAACAGGCAAACAGAAACGAAACCGCAACCCGGGCGCGGTATTTGCCAACGTACGGCCAGATTCGCGATAATCCTTCAATAATCGACATATCAAATTCGCTTCCTTGCGAAAGTTATCTGGTTTGCCTCTCTTCCAAGCGGCTTTCCCCGCTGGGGCGGTCGTGTGCTACAAACGAAATCAATGAATCAACAACGGTTTGAAACCTGTAGAAAAAATGAGACCACGTTCCAGCAATCAGCACCCCGACAGTCAACATTTCGACCAACATTTCGATAGTTGAAACAGACCTGCCATGCTGGGGTAATCTAGGAATTCATGGCGTTTTCATCCAGTGCAATTTGTTGCCGCATCGACCAATTTCGGGATGAGACGCGAAAATATCCGCAAAATTTCATCCACAACCCGCTCACCACCACAGACAGACCTGGTGGCAATATGCTTGTAACCTGTTGATACTGGGCACATTATCACTATCTGCGAGTATTGTGATGGTCGCGATTGCTACGGTTCGCTCAACAGTTCCCTGTGTCCAACAGTTCCCGATACAGCGCATCCAGTTGATTGTTCATTGCCGAAAGGTTGTGGGGTTCCACTCTTTTCCGGGCGTTTTCTCCCATTTTCTTCGCCTGTTCGCCGCAAGCGAGTCTCATTGCCTCGACTAACGCGGGGTGATCCAACGCATCGCAGACGAAACCGTTTTCACCATTTTCCACAAATTCTGCACCGCCACATTGGGTGCTGGTAATCACCGGCAATCCCGAAGCCATCGCTTCCATAATCGAATTCGGAAAGGGATCGTAAAGTGTCGGCAGCACAAGCAGATCGGCGGCTCCGTAAAAAGGAGCCACTTCTTTCTGGACGCCCACAAAGCGTACGCGATTCGCAATTCCCAATTGTTGTGAGAGCCGTTCCGAGCGCTTCATCGATTTGTCTCGTCCCACGATCAGCGCGCAACCTTCCGGCAGTTCTGCCAGGGCGTTCAACAGACGATTGACACCTTTCCGTTCAAAACCGGAGCCGACAAACAGATAGACGGGAACATCCTGCGGTATTCGCCACTGTTGACGGATCGCGGCCCGATGCTTTTTCAAGTCGGGGTGAAACTGATCGGTATCCACACCGTTGTAAATGAGCCTCAATTTGGCGGGATCAATCGAAAATCGTTCTGCGATATCCTGCTGAACCATGCGCGAGTTGCAGATGACCGCCCGTAAATCGGGATGTTCATACAACGATTTTTCTGCCCGCAGTACATAACGGTGATACGAACTTGAGCGAAGTCCGGTTCGCGAAAACCACCCCATCGTCCGGGATCGCTGTTCGAGCCAGCTGGCGTGGACTCCGTCTCCGGCCCGATAGATCGAACTCCCCGGGATTCGTTCGTGGGACTGAACGAGATCAAACCGCTGTTCTCTCGCTGCCTGAATCGCCCGTTTGGCAAAAAGAGATTCCCGCAACACGCGAGTCGGCTTCGGCGGATCACAACGAATGACCTTGTCGGAATCATTTTGCCATTTTCTTGTGATCAAAGTCACTTCGTGCCCCTGATCTTCAAGAACAGACTTCATGCGGGAAACGATACGCTCCCCTCCGCCATCAAACCGAAACCGCTGGCGAATCATCGCGATGCGGTATTTTTTTGAATTCAAACCTGTTTCCATAAACAACCCGGGAACTCAGTTTGGAGTTCTCCCTGATCCGGCACAACCGGAGCAAAAAAAGGAACGCGGGTCAGTGCTGACGACTGGTGAAGAATCCGGGCTAAGCTGCTTTCTGTTTTTTCACTTTGTTGATTTTTCTTTGCACTTCCAGCGGTAAATACATCACCATACTGTAAGCACGATCGAGAGGAGAGACCTCAGGCGTGTCGCAGGAGGCGGTTTTTCGGATCGCGAGCAACGTATCGGCCAGGCCGATTTTTTCATAATTCCTGTAGCGGGAAAGAAAACGGTCGATCGAAAGTTTGACGCCCGGAAATCTCTCTGCGTAATCATGGAAACAGGCGATTCCCCCGACATTAAGCAGACGCAACCATCGCAGATCGGCCATGACGGCCAGTATTTTGTGCGAGGCATCGACAAGAATGAAGTCGAAACGGTCATCCTGTTTCTCTGCCTGTGCGAAAGCCTCTGCACTGGTCGTTGTGCGGAACTCGACTCCCTTTTCAGGCAGTCCGTTTCGAGAGAGATTTTCCTTCACGATTGTCAATTGATTGGGGAAGTAGGTCATGCGATCAACAACGACAAACTTCGGTCGCGTCTGATCATCAAAGCACTTCATCATTTTACATAATGTCCCGCCTGCTGCGGTTCCGATTTCCAGATGTGGCCCGGAAAAATTCTTTTTTCGAATGATATTCTGCAGGAATTTCTGCTCGGCCGGGGTCATTTCCGCTTCCAGAGTTTCTGAACATCGCCGCATTATTTATCCCTTTATCAATTCACTGGGGCGAGTTGTATCGCCCCATTCATCCGGTACAGAATATCCAATCGCCATTACGCTTTTTGTCTGCGTTTTCCTGTCTGTGTTTTTTGTTTGCGTGTTATGCTGCCTTGACTCCAATTCGCCCCGTGTAGTCTGTTCGATGGAGCAACATCGGGATGTTGTGGGCGGCGAAGTATTCATCTACCGCCTGACGCGCCCCTTCCCAGTGGCCATAATCATCAATAATCAACACGCCACCGGGTGAGAGTAGCGGGTACAGGTTTTCCAATTCATGTTTCGTCGATTCATACCAGTCGGTATCAAGCCTCAGCACGGCAATACGATCGGGAAGCGTGCCGGGAATCGTCTCCTCGACTTTCCCTTTCACAAACTGGATGCGATCCATCGGGTAGCCACAACTGACGATGTTTTTATGGACTTCCCCGTACTCGGCCCGACACCAGGTTGAACTGTCTTCATCGACCTGTCTTTCCGCAAACCCGATATCCAGCGCGTCACCATCGCAGCGTTTGTCACCTTCGCCCGGCTTGGGCATTCCCTCGAACGTGTCGTACAGGAAGACCTCCCGATCTGTAGCGGAAAGTCTTTTCAGCGTCAGCAGGGAAGACATCACCGCTCCCCCCTTCCAGACACCGCACTCCACGATCGCCCCGGGGATCTGATTTTGGACAACGTGCCGGGTCGCCTCGATGAAAGCGTAAATTCGATCCGGACTCAGCAGTGTAAACGGCTGCACCTTTTCAATGATTTCCCGGTCTTCGGGAATCAAATCCGGCATTTTCCTGTTGAGTTGTCTGCTCATATCCAGTCGACGAATACCCTGTTTCAGACGACGTAGCACCGATTTCACTTGTTGAGGCAAAAGAGCCATTTTACTGATTCCCTGATATCAATCACATTCGTTAAAAATCACACACAGATTATTACATGGATTGTTGCAACAGGCCGACAACCGGCCAGCTCACCACTTTTTTCGGATGGACCGAGACGCCCCCCGATGTTTTCTTTTTCAGTTTTCTTTTCAAGCCGCTTTCGATTGTCTGTTTT
>JALTOP010000078.1 GCA_027000105.1 Planctomycetaceae bacterium
GAGTTCATCTCACCCGGCCCCTGTGCGTACATCTCGCCGGTCAGGTGATTGATTTTGAATGTTGCCACGTCGATCACCCTGACGGCAACCAGTTTTCCCTTTTCAAACTGGTTCATTTCAAGTTCGACGCCATCGGTACATGCTATTTCCTTGATTTGCGGCTTGATCTTCCTGTCGGGATCCTGAAAAGATACGGGATGATCAAGCGTGATGAGAAGTTGTTCGCAATTGATCACGGAATCCTGAATTGTCGCCCGGACATTTCCGATAAAGTGCACCTGTTCTCCCTTGAATTGCATCTGCTCGTTCCAGAAGACCTCCATCATCTGCATCTGCGGAAGTCTGTTTCCATCCATATCAACATGAACCGGAAACCGGAGAGAACCAGCCCCTGTCACACGGGAATAGTTAGCCGCGGTATCGACAAGCAGTTCAATCCCTTCAATACGCATAGAGCCGTTCTGGATGTAGGCGTATTTTTGACGATTGCCCAACAGTCGAAACTGTTGGTTCCTTTCGCCCCCGTTTTCAATTTCCATCCCCTCCCCCTGGATCTGGAAATAATCCTCTGCATCAGGAAGTTTTCCAGTCGTCCTGACATCTCCACTTGTTGCCAGATGGGCAATGTGATACTCGGAAAAGTCCTGCGTGTGCAAAATATCAACCTCGACCTTTTTCGCGTCAACATGCATATTCAATCGGGCTGCGTCCGCCTTTTCACCTGAAGTCTGGCGGATTTCGGAATCGTTCCCTGTCCCATTTTCTTCAGGCTGACGCTTCAAAATGGTTGCAAGCTGATGCGCGGAGCGTTCTTCGAAGTTCAGGGTCAATGTTTCATATTGTCCTTCCAGTGGAGTACTGGCTATCGCGACGTTCCCTTCTGCAATTGCCTTGTGAATTTTCCAGTCATTCCCAACAGGATTCGCGTCATTCCCGATAGAATTTTCGCGAACCGGTTTTTCTCCAGAGACAGGCTGCTCTCCGATTTCAAGAAACAGTCGGAGTCGGTTCGCGATCATGCCAGAACGATGTTCGGGAGAACGCACGATCGCGTTCCCGTTCAGTGTAACCACTCTGGAGTTCCGCAGACTTCCCGGCGAGTCAACCGGCTCGAAAGTGAGAGACTCGTTGAACTCCGCTTTCAGCAGGGCAGGGGATTGGCGATCCACCAGCGTACTGTCCTGCCGATTCCTGTGGAAGCAGGTCAGAACCCCCGGCCCATCGCAGACCGCATAAACCGGTTTGTCATTCTCGTCCAGATGGAATTCCAGTCGGGGGCTTTTCAATTCGACTTCCTGGTAACTAATCTCGATCAGTGACGAATTCCTTGAATCGGAACTCTCAGGGGATTCCATGATGAGTATCTTTTTGATGAAATCAAAATCGAGCTGCTTTCCTTTGGCTACCAGATGCTGTTTTTGCGATGAACAGACGACCGGCGTGCCGATAGCCCGCATCGAACCGATTTCCAGTCTGTTCTCGCCGGAAGCGAACGGGCCGCTCGAACCGGTCTTTTCCGATGTCGTATTTGATCCCGTTTCAACAAATTGCAGTTCCAGCCTGTCGCAGTCGATCGAATCTGTATATCCCTGTTCGATGCGGATGATGGAAACGTCTTCGACCAGACTCGCCCGTTTTTCCTTCACCTGATAATCAAAACTGCGTTCGCAGTTGACAATGACCGGAGCGGCTTCCGGCTCCGAAACAAGCGACATTTCCAGATGACCTGTTGACCTGAGATACGAAATCCCCAAAATCTGCGGGTTGTCCCGGTACAACGGCCCATCAAGCATGTCCAGTTTGAGAAGAATATTGTTGGCCTGCCCTTCGCTTTGCTGGATCTGGAAATGGACCGGGTTGTCGCTACGAAGGTGTTGGGCAGCTCGGGAAAACACAAAATTGTTCCCCACGATCTTCAAATCGTTTTCTCCACGTATTACGACCTTTCCTCGCAACATGCCTTCCTGCAGCATGTGCATTTTTATGTCTGAAAGTTCGACTGGTTCATCGAAAACAAACGTAGCCGACTCCGCCAGAATGGTGATCGGCCCCGAAACTGCCCCGGAAGAACTGTCGTTACCTTTTGATTTTTGGCTGGAGGATGAATCCCAGATCATCGCAACGGGACTGATACGGATTTCCGTCTTGCCGTTTTCCTGAATGCGATCGTTAAAAAACAGATGCAGACCATCGGCATGGATTTTCACACGCGCATTCATTGTCCAGGGAACATCCGGGAGATACTTCAGGGCTGCTTCCTGACTGATCCGTGGTCCGTTGATCCGGAACGCGCTCTCCGGTTTCTGCCTTTGCTTCTGTCCGATGGGATCGACACGTCGGATTAACTGTTTCGAAACCTGCGCATAGACGCTGTAAACCCCAAGAACGAGGATCGTCGAGAACAACGTGAACAGGTAACGTCGAGCCATCTGATTCAACCGGCCCTCCTTCCAGCTTTCTTCAGGAGTTCAATGCCAGCACCTGGGGCATCAAGGCGATCAGATCGGTGATGTCGATCAGTCCGATCGGCCTGTCCTGGGCGTTGACCACAGGTAATTCACTCAGCTTGCGCTCGGCAAGCAGGTCAACCGCTTCGCCAAGCAGGGCTGCTTCACTGATCGTCACGGGATCGGTTGTCATCACCTCCTGCACAGCACGATCCAGAACTTCTTCACGACGACTGGCAAGAATGCGTGCCAGATCGCTATCGGTAAATAATCCGCAAAGCCTGCCGTCATCCTCAATAATCATCACTGCTCCTGTTCTGCGGAACTCACCTGCCGTGTGTCCGAATACCTCACGAACCGTTTCATTCTTGCTGGCGGTTCGCAGTTCCTTGCCTCTTCTCATGACTTCCGTGACAGGGGTCAGCTTTCGCCCCAACGAACCGGCAGGATGATAGAAAGCAAACTCTTCAGAGCTGAACCCGCGAATACGGGCAACCACCAGGGCAAGAGCATCGCCCACGGCCAGCATGGCTGTCGTGCTGGTGGAGGGCGGTAAACCATGCAGACCGGCTTCACGTAGCCGCCCCAGAGAAATGACCGCCTGTGCCGCATGTCCCAGCGTGCTCAAATTGCTGGCTGTGATCGCAATAACGGGAATCTCCATCCGCTTTAACACGGGCAACAACCTGCAAACTTCTTCCGTCTCGCCGCTGTTGGAAAGGATCAAAACCACATCATTTGAATGTAAACAGCCCAAATCGCCATGCACCGCCTCAGCGGGGTGAAGAAAATGCGAACGTGTCCCGGTCGATGAAAATGTGGCTGTAATCTTCTGTCCGACAAGGCCGGCTTTGCCAATTCCCGTGACGACAACACTCCCCCCGCAACCAGCAATCAATTCCACCGCGTCGCAAAAACCGGCGTCCAACCGCCCAGAAACCGCCTGCAACGCAGTCGCTTCATGTTCCAGAATCCGTTTGGCTTCCCGAAGGTGGTCGAGATGGGAATGAGGGATTATTTTAGTCGATGCAGTCGCCATTTCGACTCCTGATGTGTTCGCCTGTATCCATATCAATAAGGGGATGTGGTCTTGTATCTCAAGAACCGTAAAAAGGTCAACGTGAATACAGACAAATAGTTCGTCTGACCTGTTTGAGATCAACTGATATTTGTATGTGGACGCTATAAGTGGTCGTTATCTGACTGAAGAGATCGGTAGATGGAGAGTCAGCGCAGAAAGGGATGTGACGCAAACAGGGCGATTCAGTCCTAACCCAATACTAGCCATTGGGTTGGAACATGCATTCAACGAATGACTCCGAACAACTGACGGGATATTCCCTGCTTCCTGCGTACCCCCCCTGAACACTCCTGATTGACAGGCTGTTGGGGGACATTGGGGCTATCTGCTGGGGCTATCGCAATGAATAATTGTGTTGGGATGGAATAAACCATTTTGGACAATCGGATGCAGAAAATGATGCAAAAAAAACTTAAAATACCTTTGATCATTCAAGACTGATGTGAGAGAATCCGGGGAGATAGCCTCGGAATTTTGTTGCGTTCCTGTTAGGTACAAAGGTGATGAACGCTTCTCAAAACCCACTTTATTGGTCGATCCCGGTCGGCACGTTGTGCGCGACCCGTGTCAGGATCAGTTTCTATTTTCCGTTGCTGCTACTTGCGCTCTGTTTGCGTATCAATTTTGCGATCGCTTTGGCTCTTACCGGCATTTTTCTGGTCAGCACGTTGCTGCACGAACTGATCGGGCATGTGCTTGTTGCCAGATATACAGAGGGGGATGCAGATGAAATCCTCCTTTGGCCTTTTGGCGGTTTGACATGGGTACAACCGGCCAATACGTTTCAGTCACAATTTTTCACCGCTGCCGGCGGGCCGATCATGAATTTGCTGATTTGTCTGGCGACGCTGCCCACTGTTCTTTGGGTCGAAGGGGGAACGGCGGTCTTCAACCCGTTCCAGCTCCCTTTTAATGAATTTACCGATCAGTGGTTCCTGCAACTGGTTCTGCTCGTTTTCTTCGTGAATTGGGCATTGGCTCTGCTGAATCTGCTTCCTGTCTACCCACTCGATGGCGGGCGTATGGTTGAGGCATGCCTGTACGATTACGGTTCAGAGCTCGAACGTAAAAGCCTCTGTCTGAAAATTGGCCTGGTGACAGGCATGCTTCTAATGATGCTCGGTATTTATCTCGACAATGTCTGGGTCGTGGCGCTTTCCTCGATGTTGATGCTGCTTGGCATTCTCGAAGGAGCGAATCAACATTGGGGAGGATCGTACGATGATTCGTTCATGGGCTACGATTTTTCCCAGGGCTACACCTCACTCGAGCAGGATGAAAGACGCGAAAAAGAACCTCGAAAAAGCTATTGGGCCAGACGCAGGGAACGGAAACAGGCCGAGAAACAGCGAATGCTCGAAGATGCGAGAATTGCAGACGAACGGAAACTCGACCGCCTCCTGGCGAAGGTGCACGAATCAGGCTACGATTCCCTCAATACACAGGAGAAACGTTTTCTGCAAAAGGCCAGCAAAAACTACCGAGCCAACAAATAAGAGCCAAACGAAAGTACCCAAGCCGTAGCCAATCAGACCGTACCTCATGAATAATCCGGTTTAGCGAACCAGATTCTGGAACCGGTTGACTGCTTCTTCGATATTCTCGCGGGAATTGAAAGCACTGAGACGGAAGTAGCCTTCGCCCGAAGCGCCGAATCCGCTTCCTGGGGTTCCCACCAGATGTGCCTTGTGCAGCAGTTCGTCAAAGAAGCCCCAGCTGTCGAAACCCTCAGGCGTTTTCAGCCAGACATACGGAGCATTTTCGCCGCCATGTACGTCGATGCCAACCTTCTCAAGTCCTTCACGCAACCGGGCTGCGTTTTCCAGGTAGAAATCGACCAGCTGTTTCGTCTGTTCGCGACCTTCTGGTGAGTAAACAGCCTCGGCTCCACGCTGAACAATGTAGGAAACACCGTTGAATTTCGTGCTCTGCCTGCGGTTCCAAAGCTGATGCAGACTGACAGACTCTCCCGTTGCACTGCTGGCGCAAACAGATTTCGGAACCACGGTGAACGCGCAACGGGTGCCAGTGAAACCCGCGTTCTTGCTGAAACTGCGAAACTCGATGGCGACCTCATCCGCTCCCTCAATTTCAAAGATGGAGTGTGGAATTTCGGGATCGCTGATGAACGCCTCGTAGGCAGCATCAAACAGAATGATCGCACTGTGCTCATGTGCGTAATCAACCCAAGCTTTAAGCACTTCCCTGCTCGCCACAACCCCGGTCGGATTATTCGGATAGCACAGATAGATCAGATCAACCGGTTCACTGGGGAAATCGGGAACAAAATTGTTCTCGGCTGTCACCGGAAGATAGACAAGCCCTTCGTACCGTCCCTGTTCATCCGCCTGGCCGGTATGTCCTGCCATGACGTTCGTATCGACATAGACCGGGTAGACCGGGTCAAGCACAGCAATACGGTTGTCGTTTCCAAAGATATCCAGAATATTACCGGTATCACATTTGCTCCCATCTGAAACAAAGATTTCGTCCGCAGAAATGGAAACACCGCGATCCTGATAATCGAACCGGGCAATTTTTTCTCGGAGAAATTCGTATCCCTGCTCCGGGCCGTATCCGTGAAATGTTTCCCGCTTCGCCATTTCGTCGATCGCCTCATGCATGGCTGTAATGACCGCTTGCGGGAGCGGTTCAGTGACATCGCCAATTCCCAGTTTGATCACGTCGGCTTCAGGGTGCGATTCACAAAACGAGTTCACCCTTTTGGCAATTTCCGGAAACAGGTAACCCGCTTTCAATTTGAGATAGTGATCGTTGATGCTCGTCATCGGTTTCGCTTCAAAATGTTAAACAGAAATAAAGGATGAAAAGGTGAAACAGGGACAAAGCAAGTGAGCCGGGGATGATGACATCTCCGGCTCGACAAGACTGAAATCATACCGAACCATATTGGAACCGGTAGACAGAACCAATTATTCCAAGGCTTGTTCCGGGGCCATTACGCATCAGGAACAATATCATCCAGTCCTCTGCCTTCGGAACGGTCGCCCTCGTTATTCGATTCCGTAGCAGAATTCGCTTCCGCATCCGGAACTGTTGAATGCGGTTCCGGGCTGACGATCGACTCTGTTGCCGCAACAACTTCCTGTGTGGAATACGATGCTCCTTCTGCCGCAGAATCTTTCGGTGCTGACGATGAACCACCCCCACCGCCCAATTGATTGAGCAGATCCATTCGCGCCGCAAGCATTCGTTCCTTCTCCTCCTGCAATTCCTGGAGGGCTTCCGGTCGGATACGAACTTCAGACTGCTGATGTGCGTAGAAACCTGTTCCTGCCGGAATCAGGTGTCCAAGAATGACATTCTCTTTCAGGCCTTTCAGGAAATCACGCTTACCAGCCAAAGCCGCCTCGGTCAGAACCTTGGTCGTTTCCTGGAAGCTGGCCGCGGAAATAAAGCTTTCACTTTGCACCGCCGCTTTGGTGATCCCCAACAGTTGCGTGCTGCCCACGGCTGGAGTCGGCGTCACACCAACAGCGGGATTCCCACCCTCAGCCTCTACCAACGCGTTGACCTCATCCAGTTCTTTCCGGGAAATGACATCGTCAACTTCATATTCGGTATCGCCGGGATCGGTAATTTTCACGCACGTAAGCAATCGTTCATTTTCCTTGCGGAATTCGATTTTGTCGACCAGAGAACCGGGAAGAAGGTTGGTGTCTCCGACATCATCAACTTTCAACTTGCGGAGCATCTGTGCAA
>JALTOP010000079.1 GCA_027000105.1 Planctomycetaceae bacterium
GGTTGAGTTCTGGCATCGCCCCAGTCGGTTTGCCACCTGTGTCGGGCGTGCAGACCGGGGGCGATCTGACCAATGTTTATTTCTGAGCATTGTTTAACCGTCTAACGTTTAACTGTGTAATCTTTAACTGTGTAATCAAGTAATTAAATAGTAAAACTCTTATGAAATTCCCGCCCGTTGATGAACAACTTGCTCTGATTTGCAGAGGTGTTGAGAAAATTGTTCCCGAAGATGAACTGCGAAAAAAGTTGGAGCAGTGTGAAAAAACTGGCAATCCGCTGCGAGTCAAGTATGGGATCGATCCAACAGGCATTGATTTGCACTTGGGGCACACGGTTCCGCTGCGGAAGATGCGTCAGTTTCAGGAGTTGGGGCACCAGGCTGTTATTATTATCGGCAATTACACCGCGCTGGTGGGAGACCCTAGTGGCCGTGATGAAACCCGTGCTCGTCTGACGAGTGAACAGGTCGAAAAAAATGCGGAAGATTATCTTGAGCAGGTTGCCAAGGTGATTGATCTGGAAAAGGCCGAGATTCATCGCAACGGAGACTGGTTTTCAAAGATGGACTTTGCTCGTATTTTGGAGTTGTGCAGCAAAGTGACCGTGGCTCAACTGTTGACTCGAGATGACTTCTCCAAAAGATTCAGGGAGGAGAAACCGATCTATCTGCACGAATGCCTTTATCCGTTGATGCAGGGGTGGGATTCGGTTGAGATCAAGGCGGATATCGAATTGGGAGGAACCGAACAACTCTACACTTTCATGCTTTCCCGTGATTTGCAACGAGATCAGAACTTGCCCCAGCAGGTGGCTGTGATGTCGCCGATTCTGGTGGGAACGGACGGCGTGCGGCGAATGGGAAAAAGCCTGGGCAATTACATCGGGATCAGTGAACCTGCCTACGAGATGGCAAAAAAATTCATGCAACTGCCTGATGATGTCATGCCGATCTACTTTGAATTGCTGACCGATATTCCAGAGGCAGACTATCGGAAGATTTTGCAGGGGCACCCCAAGGAAGCGAAACAGATACTCGCCAAGACTGTTATCAGTGAATATCACAACCAGGAAGAGGCCGAAGCGGCGATTGCTCGCTGGGAGAAAGAAATTTCGCAGAAGAACATACCCGATGATATTGAAACGCGCGAGATCTATCCGGGGGGAGGAGAGCAATCGGAAACGTCAACCTGGACAAAACGGGACGCAGATGGAAACCCGGTTGTCCGCGGAGCTGAGCTATTGGTTTGGGCGAAGTTGTGCAAATCGACCAGTGAAGCTCGACGACTGATCAGAGACGGCGGTGGATACTTGACGGAAGAAAAAATTCGTATTGAAAGCCACGATCAGGAGATCCCTGTGACGGAAGGCTTACTCGTTTGGGCGGGGAAAAAGCGGTTCTGTCGGGTGAAGCCGGTGCCGCGGTAGTGTTTGTTTTTGAGAGTGTCAGTCAACCGTTAGTGACTCGCAATTGCGTAGCTTGTAGATGGGTTGTTTGTAGATTGTTCGGATCGCTTGAGACTTGTTTCTGTCTGCCCTGTTTGGGGCGTCTGTTCGTATTGAATCAAGGGGGAATGTGATGCAGTTTGATGGTCAAAGTGGACTCGTTACCGGTGGTTCTCGTGGTATCGGGCGGGGGTGTGCACTGGAACTGGCCAAAGCCGGGGCGAATGTGGCAATCAACTACCATTCAAATGCAGAGGC
>JALTOP010000080.1 GCA_027000105.1 Planctomycetaceae bacterium
CACTACTTGCGAAGAATTTAAGCCTGCCGCCACCAGTAACAGGCTTCCATTTTTCAAGAAAGCGCGGCGGCTTATCTGTTGAATGCTGTTTCGATACATCCTCATCTCTTTTCAATCGATCGTGCACAGGAACATAGGAACACCTGATTGCCTGGCTCGTGGATAGCTCCTCTCTGCTCATCGATTTTACGAAGAAGGCGATCACAGTACAATCATCTGTGACGGGCGAGCCAAACGTGTATGTTTTCATATTGATTGATCAGCAGCCAGGTGACTCCCAGTAACACGAGGCCTGCCATATCCTTACGATTGAAATGATCCGCCTTGCCATGACTGCGAACGAACTCCAACAGGGCACCGGTGGGGCAGCCGTATTTGCAATAAGCCATCGGCACAACGGCCGATATCAGCAGACTGAAAACCACGATGACAATCGGTATCCAGTCTGTTTGCCGAACGAGATAGGCATCGAACGGTTCCAGATGTGCCAATTCCAGGGGCAATCGCAAAACAAGAAATGAAACAGCCACAAGGGTCAACAAAAAAGGGATCCACCTCAAACCGGCTGCATAGCGGGACGGAACAGATCGCTTCCAGGGAGAATATCGGCTGAGTATTTGTTGGGCGGCTCCGTGTGGGCAAAGATGATTGCAATACGGCTGCCTGCGGGTTGTCCACGGAACAAGAAAGGAGAGCAGAACCAGTGACGTCAACCCCGGTGCCAACTGCCAGGCGATCCCATGAGATGCGTAACCGGCGAGCAGGCTGATCGCGATCAGTGAACCATTCAGGAAACCGACATACACAAACGCCGCAATTTTCAAACCGAGCCAAACCTGTTTTTTGCGTCTCCAGCCAGACCGAAAAGTGACAAGCAGACCAATACCGATCGAAATCCACAATCCGTAATCGGTGCCCGAAAGACGAACAGGCGTAGTGACCTTTGCGTTTTCTTCAGCGATGCGGAAACGATGCTGGATGGATCGGGCAATGCCCATACTGCTGAGCGTTGCCCCGGAAACCCCTTCCATATATTCATCATAAAAATTGAGGGTGGAAATATTTTTCCAATCGCGTCCCCGCCAGAATTGCATGAACCAGGCATCTTCCCTGATCCAGCGAATATGCCTGCGTGTATCCCAACTGTGCCGAATTTTTATCCCAAGAATTTTTCGCGTTGGCGCGGTCAACTTCTTTTCGGTTGAGGGCTTCTCTGGACTGGCTGGAGGTGGGTTGGGGGATAATGTCGGCCTGCCCAGAACAACCAGGACGTCGGTTGGCCCTGCGTAGCCGATGATGTCGTTCGACTGGGGAGAAGTTCGCACGACGTAACCGATCTCGTTCCCGGCGGCATCAAAAACGAAAAGCCCCGCTCGCGGACCGGTGTCTACCCGCAGGGTCGCCGCTTCCGGTAAAATTGACTGCACTTCCGAAACGGTAATCGGATCATCACCCTGAATTTCCAGATATTGAAAATGGTGACGAATGAGCAAAACAGTAACGGCGACAATCATCAGCCGATACAGTCGTAGAAGCAGAGGTTTTGAGCGGAAGTTCTTCAGGACGATTCGTTTTTTGAAGTCCACCTCCACATCCCTCACAAACTGACCCCCGCCTTCACGCAGGAGCGAAAAGCTACCTCTTTCAGCACCTGGAAACACGAAACGTAGGGCTGCTTCGGTTAAGACCTGACCCGGTT
>JALTOP010000081.1:0-3505 GCA_027000105.1 Planctomycetaceae bacterium
TTACTGCGGCTGATTTCAAATGGGAAACCGAACCGGTCTGTCTGCCTGTCGCGAGCCATCTGGATGAAGAGAAATTGCTCGCCAAATTGAAGGACAAGACCGTCAAGGCTTCTGACCGCTTCTATGCGGCCAAGCATCTGGCATGGTTGCGTCGCTGTAAAGCAGGGGACACGATTGATATCGCCTGCTTGAGCATCAAAAACGCCCGCATCCTTTACATGCCGGGTGAGTTGTTTGTTGAATATCAGTTGGCTGCCCAGAAAATGAGAGAAGATCTGTTTGTTTGCATGGCGGCCTACGGTGAGTACGCACCAGGTTATATCGGTACTGAAATCGCCTATTCCCAGGGCGGTTACGAAACGAGCAGCGGAGCCTCACGTGTTTCCAAAGAAGTGGAAAAAGTGTTGATGGACGCGATGCGAAAACTGCTGGAATAGGCAAAGCCAACGTAGACAAAAAAGTTCGGCAAGTTGTGTTACACCAATAATGTTACAACAGGGCGTGTCGAGGTGCATTTTTGCCAGGAGGTTCCGTTGACCGCGTAATGCCGCTGTGTTGGCTGTGTGGCATTATTTATTGATTTATTGATCACACCACATTCTTTCCCAGGGCTTTCGATGACTCATGAACAGAATGAGCAACCCAAAGACGCGTATCATATCATTCCGCCTGTTGGTGCCGCTGGTCTGCTGTTCTCTGATTTCTGATATCGCGCCCGTTTTGGGGGAGAGCCAAACGAGCGAAAATGATCGTTCCCGGCAGTATCTTGAAAATGTCAAACCGATTCTCAAAGAAAAGTGTTTTTCGTGTCATGCAGCCGGGAAGCAGGAAGGCGAGTTACGGGTTGATACTGTCAAACTGATGCTGCAAGGCGGTGAGAGCGGGCCGGCGATTGAACCGGGGAAAGTTGCGGAATCCCTCCTCTGGGAGCGAGTCAGCTCGAAAGATGAAGATGAGCGAATGCCTCCTGAAGCGGAACCGCTTTCGCCCATTCAATTGGCCACGCTGAAAAAATGGATTGCCTCTGGTGCAAACGGCCCGGTCGATGAACAACCGCAGCCCGATCCGGCCAGTCACTGGTCATTTCAGCCACTTGCTTTTCAACCGCCTGAAACTCTCAACGGGGCTGAAGTGATTGACTATTACATCGAGAAAAAACTGTCGGAGAAATCGCTGCATCGTTCTGAACCGGCTGATCACACAACATTAATTCGACGCATGTTTCTCGATCTGCACGGTCTGCTTCCCACTGTCGAGGAACTGCAAAACTGGTCTTCCCGCATGGAAACGAACCCGCAGGCAATCGGCGAATTGATTGATTCGCTACTGTCGAGTCCACGCTACGGAGAACGATGGGGACAACATTGGCTCGATGTCGTACGATATGCGGATACGCACGGTTTTGAAGTCAACACGCCGCGTGAAAATGCCTGGCCGTATCGCGATTATGTGATTGATGCTTTCAACGAAGATAAACCTTACGGCCAGTTCATTCTGGAACAGTTGGCTGGAGACACCGTCGGTGTGGATGTGGCAACCGGCTTTCTGGTCGCTGCTCCTGTGCTGCTTCCCGGACAGATCGGTAAAGACGAAAAGTCGAAACGGCTCGCCCGGCAGGATTCTCTTGACGAAATAATCGTCGGTACCGGTTCGACATTTTTGGGGCTGACAATCGGTTGTGCCAGATGCCACGAACATAAGTTCGATCCGATCACGCAAGAGGAATATTATCACCTGCAGGCATTTTTTGCGGGGGTCGATTACGGAGACAGGGAGATCTTCGATGCCGAAAGAAAAAAACGTCACACTCGGGCGGATCAACTGGAACGAACGCTCAATCTCATCAACGCGGAACTTGCGAAATATCAGCCTCTTGCCTTTCCAGGGCAAACGATTTTCATTGATGACGAAGACACAACAAAAACAACGATCCTGAAATCCCCCAACGGGCACGGAACGAATCCCGCAGGAACCAAACAGGGGTACCGTGACGATGTCGGTTCCGCGAGCCGATTACCGAATGTTAGCCGCGGGCGTTACACATGGTGGGACAATCATCCGGGCGAAGACGTTTTCACGTGGAACCCGAACAGGGCGGGAACGTATCAGATCTGGATCTCCTGGGGAGTCCACGGCAGTGGGGTTCATACCCGTGATGCCCGTTATGTTCTCGATGACGATGGCGATTTGAAAACCCGTGATGATCAAATTGAAATCGCCCGGGCGGATCAGTTTTATTATGCGGATCAGACAGAGGGCGATTCGGAAAAAACACCACGCTGGTCTGGCGTAAAAGATGCAGGAATCCACGAACTGACGAAACAATCACGCATCATCCTGCGGGGCGGCAAAACGGGCACCGGCATTACGGCGGATATTCTTATCCTGCAGGAAGCAACTCCGGACTCCTGTTCTCCTTTGCCTCGTCTTCGCGCACCAGTCAATGCCAAACGAAATGTGGAACGGTTCAAACCGGTCAAATCCCGGTTCATTCGATTCACCACATTGGCAACAAGTAACAACAACCGCTACGAACCGTGTCTGGATGAGTTGGAAATCTATGCAACAGGCAATTCGGCAAAAAACATTGCTTGGGCTGAAAACGGGACAAAGGCAACATCTTCCGGCGAATACGGCCCGTCAGAGCGTCACCGGCTTGAACACATTAACGACGGCAAGTACGGCAATGAACATAGCTGGATCGCAAGTAAACGTTCGGGAGGTTGGGTTCAACTGGAACTACCTGAAGTTTCTGAAATCAACAAGATCGTCTGGGGACGGGATCGAAATGAAAAGTTCAAAGATCGTCTTGCGATTCGATATCAAATCGAAACATCGCTTGATGGTAGCAACTGGGAGATGGTTGCCAGTTCACAGGATCGTGCTCCAACAGGAACTCCCTGGAATCCCGCAGATGAATTGAGTCGTAACTTGCCCGTTGAGTCATCCGGAAAACTGAAGGCGATGGCAGCCGATCGTTCGAAATTACAGGCTCAAATTGCTGAGTTGAGAAAGCCCCGTCTGGTGTATGGCGGTCTGTTTCGCAAACCGGATGTAACGCATGTGTTGCATCGGGGTGATCCCGAGCAACCGGGGGAAGTCGTCGGTCCACGGGTTCCTGCGGTCATCGGTTCGGTCTCACTTTCAGTCGATGCACCAGAAAGCGACCGGCGAGTAGCGCTGGCTCGATGGATCGCCAGTCCCGAGAATCCGCTGACCGCCCGAGTGATGGTCAATCGCATCTGGCAGTATCATTTTGGAACGGGGATTGTCGAAACCCCCAGCGATTTCGGTCACAATGGCGGCAAGCCGTCGCATCCGCAGTTGCTCGACTGGCTGGCAAACGAACTGAATAGGAGTGGTGGTTCGGTTAAACACATCCATCGATTGATTATGAATTCGAAAACGTATCAACAGTCGGCGTACATTGAGCCAGAGGCGCAAAAAATTGATGGGAACTGTCGATTGCTCTGGCGGTTTCCTTCCCGACGATTGGAAGCCGAGG
>JALTOP010000081.1:3515-7210 GCA_027000105.1 Planctomycetaceae bacterium
GCCTATTGCAGGTGAGCGGAAATTTGAACCTGAAAATGCACGGACCCGGTTTCAATTTTTTCAAAACACGAGGCGGATTGAGCGGCTTTCCCGTCAAGGAAAAATTCGGCCCGGAAGAATTTCGGCGGATGATTTATGCCCACAAAATACGAATGGAACCGGTTCCCGTCTTTGGCGCATTCGATTGTCCGGATGCCGGCCAACCGATGCCGAAACGAAGCCAATCAACCACGGCCATCCAGGCGCTCAATCTGCTCAACAATCCTTTTGTGATTGCGCAGGCAGAAAGATTCGCCAACCGAATCCGAACGGAAGCCGGGAGCGATCCCCAAAAGCAAATTGCAAGAGCCTTTCTTGTTGCCTATGGGCGAAACGCAATCCCATCAGAACAATCCGCGATTCTCCCCGTGATAAAAAAACAGGGGCTCGTTACCTTGTGCAGAGTCATCTTCAACAGCAGCGAATTTTTATATTTACCGTAGTGATGCTCCTGCAAGGCCTGCAGGGCGTCTGATAATGGTGCATCACGACGGCACCTCGCGGTGTGAAACCGCGTCAAGAATGTATTCAGCAACAGGAAGGCGAAACAATGTCACGATCAATATCACAACAGGCAGGGTTGGAAACTCTTTCGCCGCAGGGACGCAGTTTGTTGGATCGCAGAGAGTTTTTGGGGCATACCGTTTCTGCATTGAGTGCGGTTGCGCTCACGTCGTTATTGCAGAAGGAGAATTGTTTGCAGGCGAATCCGCCCGTGATCGATACGGCTGATCCAAACCGCGCCCGTCCACCTCATTATGCGGCCAAGGCGAAAAATGTTCTTGTTATTTTCTGTGCGGGCGCATGCAGTCAGCTGGAAACTTACGATTACAAACCGGAATTGATCAAGCACGACGGTAAACCATTTCAGGGAGGCCCTCCAGTCACGTTCCAGGGACCAGCCGGGAATCTGGCGAAGCCGCAATACAAATTCAAACCGTATGGCGAAACCGGAAAAATGGTTTCCGATATGATCCCCCACATGGGCAGCCTTGTCGATGATATCGCTTTCGTGCATACGTTGACGAGCAAATCGAACACGCATGGACCAGCTGAAAATTTTCTTTCAACCGGTTTTGTGATGGATGGTTTCCCGAGTATGGGCGCGTGGACAACCTACGCGCTCGGCACGGAAAACCGGAATTTGCCCGCTTTTGTTGCGATCCCCGATCCACGTGGCGTGCCACAGTCGAGTGTCAATAACTGGGGGCCAGGATTTTTACCGGCTGTCTTTCAGGGAACACCGTTCAGTAGCACGAGTCCGATTCAGAATTTGAATTCGCCGAAATCGATCAGCAAACAGAGCGATCGGGCAGCACGCGATCTGCTTCGTACCCTCAATGAACAGCACCTCCAGCGCAACCCGGCAGACAGTTCATTGGCTGCAAGAATTTCGAGCTACGAACTGGCTGCCCGAATGCAACTGTCGATCCCTGAAATCAGTGACCTTTCTTCGGAATCGAAACAGACAATTGCCGCCTACGGTGCCGATTCTCCAAACAAGAATAAAGCGGCGTTTGCGAAGAACTGCATTCTATCGCGACGATTAATTGAAAAGGGAGTCCGTTTTGTTCAACTTTTCAATGGAGCGTACGCCAGTGCCGGTGCGTTGAACTGGGATGGCCATTCTGATCTGAAAAATCAATACGATGTGCATGGCGAAATCATGGATCAGCCTGTCGCAGCCCTGTTCAAGGATATGAAACAGCGCGGATTGCTCGAAGAAACGCTTGTGGTCTGGTGTACCGAATTCGGTCGGATGCCGATGTTCCAGAAAGGAGCCAGGGGACGCGACCACAATCCGCAAGGCTTCACCGCCTGGCTCGGTGGTGCGGGAATCAAACCGGGTGTCAGTTACGGTGCGACCGATGAACTCGGCTTCAAAGCGGTCGAAAATGTCCTCTCTGTTCACGATCTGCACGCGACAATGCTGCATCTGCTCGGTCTCGATCACACCCGACTCACATTTCGTCACAACGGTCTGGACCGCAGACTGACCAACGTCCACGGTCATGTGATTCAGGATATTCTGGCCTGACGCTGGGCAGCATCCCCCACAGGAACATCAGTTATGCGAACATCGGTTATGCGTACGTGCAGACAGAAAACGCACCCAAGGTGTTCACGGACAGCAAATGAATCCACGAACCGGAATTCCCGCAGCGAAGGCTGTAGCAGGGCTACGTATCCGTTTCCTGTTTTTCGCTTTCCTGTTTTGCCTGTTGCGGATCTGCCCCTGTTTCAGGTTCCGCGTTGGAAGTATTTTTCCTGTCCTCTTTCTGGTTTTTCACGTTTTCCTTTTGAAGCTCGGCAATTTCCAGCAGTTCTTCGTTTGAAATACGAATCAACGCATACAGGCAGCTGGCGATCACCGGTGCGATAAACACGCCCCACAGTCCCATCACCTGTAATCCGCCCAATACGCTGACAAAAGCAAGCAGGGGATGCAACTTCGCGTCGGAATTGAGGACATACGCCCGAATGATGTTATCAAGCATTCCGATGAAACCGAATCCGTAGACACATAATGCCAGGGCCCACCCCCACTGTCCGTTATATACCATGTAGATGGCATAGGGCACCCAGACAAGCCAGGTTCCAGCCAGCGGAATCAGGGCGGAAAACGTACCGACAATCGTCAACAGCACAAAATGTTCGAACCCCAAAAACCATAGCGCCAGTGAAGTTGCCAGACCCTGCGCAATCGCAGCCAGAAATGTCGCTGAAACAACGGCCCGAATCGCCTTGCCAAATTCGTTCAGCAGGTTCTGCTGATGTCTGATGTCGACCGGAATCAACTCGATGGCATATTGGAGAAGCGTCGGCCCTTCCGCAAAAAAGTAGTAGAGTGCGATCACAAACGTGAACAGCCCCATTGACATCCACCCCAGTTTGGTTACCAGATCGACTGTTGTCATCGCGGTTCCGGGACTGAAGGTGGAAAGAGCGAGTTTTTTTGCGGTGGTGCGCACCGATTCTCTTAACTGCTCGGCTCGTTCATGAATCAGTTTCTCACGAAGTTTCTTCGCCTGCAGTTGTAGATATTTTTCACGCAATTGCTCCGCCTGTTCGGGGTCTTCAATACGTTCGATTTCCGCTTTTTGTTCTTCAGTCAATTTCAGGTCGGCTTCATGCTCGGTTGCAACCGGGAAAAAGCGATCGATTTTCCGGGAAATGGAATCATAGATTTCCCCTTCCTTGACGGAATTGATCACCTGCTCGACAGCCTGATCATTCAAAAATATTTCAGCGGTGGCGTATAGCTGCAATGCGCCTACGGTAACGCCAACAAATACGGGAAGAATTACAGCTGCCACAAGCGATCCGGTTGCCAACCCCGCGGCCAACGAAGACCGATTATTGGTTCGCTTCAAAAAGTAGAGGTAAACCGGTTGACCAATCAGGGCAACAACCGCAGCCAGAAACAACGGCAGCAGAAACGGAACAATCACCTGAAAAAAGGTGATTCCCAGAACAATGGTCAGAAAGATCAGTATGGCCAGCGAGACATATCGTGCAATCACGGAATCTCCTCGGATATTCGGGAAAGGTGTCAGGCGAAAGATACAGGAAATGAATGGAAAAACGCCGAGGTCAATCGAACAGTTCAAACAATTTCGACATTTTCTGTCCTTTTGGGACAACTTCGACAATTG
>JALTOP010000082.1 GCA_027000105.1 Planctomycetaceae bacterium
GAATAACGGCTTTACCTGTTTTCACGGAAGACGTTGAATTTGACGTACTCCCAATGTCGATACAATTCGTTTCCTGCCAGGAGATTTTCATGTGAATTGACGGTGACAACTTTCCCCAGGTGCAGCAGCAGAATACGATCAGATCGGCGGATGGTTTGCATGCGACTCGGGATAACAATGACCGAACGATCCGTGCAAATGTGGTCGTAGGCATCGTCGATCATCGCTTTGGCTTCTTCAGAAAGCTGTTCGGTCGGTTCTTCGAGAATCAGCAGATTCGGTTTGCGCAACACGGCCCGGGCAAGTCCCAATCGGTAAGCCTGTCCGGCATCGAGCTGTTCGCCATGTTCGCCCAGTATGGTGTCGTAACCATCGGGCAGGTATTGAATGAATTGATGGGCATGCACACTTTTAGCGGCACTCATGGCATCCGCACGTGAATAGCCAGGATCCCCGCAAGTGATGTTTTCAAGGATTGAGCCGGTGAAGAATGGATATTTCCCGCCGACGTAGAGTGTCTCGGCCCGCAATGATTCCAGCGTCACCCAGGCGATATCTTCTCCATCGAAAAGAACCCGGCCCTGTTGCGGTTCAATGAAGCGGGGCAGAAGATAGAGCAAGGCCCGCGCTTCGAGAGGATCAGAAGCGGCAATAACGGTAATGCCACCC
The DNA here is from genome assembly GCA_027000105.1 of Planctomycetaceae bacterium. Lineage (GTDB taxonomy): Bacteria > Planctomycetota > Planctomycetia > Planctomycetales > Planctomycetaceae > Rubinisphaera. The sequence continues at coordinate 670 of JALTOP010000082.1, forward strand.
ACAGGAAGCTTCAGTTCTATGTGGTCCAGCAATAATTTATGTTTGTTTCCCGGCAATGAATACGACACATTTTCGAAAGTAATCCATTTGGTGACGGGATCCAGAAATTTTGCACCAACGGCCTGTCCGACTTCGGGAATTTGTCCCAGATACCGGTAGATCCGCTCGGCAGCCAGCGCAGTCTCTTTGAGTATGTTTCTGAGACCGTACAGTTTCACCAGCGGTTGATAGGCAAAACCGAAGCATAATCCGATTAGCGTTATCTGCGAAAGCCGTAAACTTTGCGGATTGCTTTCCGGCAAAAGAACTTTCATACCGGCGAGCATGAGAAGGATGATCAGACAGATAAGAACCAGTCCCCAACAAATCCAGCGTGAATAGACATCCCGCCGCCGTTCCGACAGGTTGGATGTTGAAAACTGTTCCAGACGTTGGGCAAACTGGGAACTTTCATAAGCCTCCATCGAATAGCCACGAATCAGTCGGGTTTTCAACAAGCTTTCAGCCAACAGATTCATCCGGTTTTCCAACTCCACTTCCCGCAAACGGTGGGCGTGATTGAAACGGGCCCGCTCCCACTGCACCAGGAACCAGCAGCCGAGTAATGGCACAATCATCTGCAAAAACAACCGCGGACTGACCAACAGCGCGACCGTCCCCAACACAACCAGCGTGACGGGGTGCAATCCAACTCGATAGACGAACGCGGTCACTCCATCACGAATGATCGCCGTATCTTCGGTGAATAGCTGATGAGCACGTTCAACCTGTGTATCGAGCAGATCGCTGGGGCCAAGTCGCATCGCCTGTCGGTGCAGAGCCATGCGCATGTGATTCGCGTTTTCGGTTCCAACGCGGGTGGATATCAGTCGAGCCCGCGCCAGGAGAAACCCTCGCAACAGACCAATGAAAGCCCCTACCAACAGTAGGGAGATCAAAGCCGAACTGTTACTGCGCAACGCCGGCGATTGACGATAGATGGCAATGAAAGGACGCGCCCAAAGCCGATCCCGAAAATACCATAGCGTTCCCAGTAAACCGCGGTCCTGCAAAACAATATCCGAGTTGAGAACGGTTCCTTCTTCAGGCTGCACAATATTCAAGGCAGAACCGAAAATCTCTCCTGCTTCACGGGCCTGCTCAGCCGAGAATGAAACAGCGCCCCGGTAATCGAAAAGATCGACAATGAGCATCGCGATTAAAAGCATGATCGCCAGAAGCAATGCCGAGATCACGGAAAGCACGGGCACATACCAGGCTTTCGTCTTCCACCACGAATTCCTCGGGAACAGGCGAGACCAGGTCTTTTTCGTATCGTTCGAGATGTTGCTCACAGGTGTTCCTCGAAAAGGAAGACAATATCATGACTCTCAATCGGACGTCCATAGCCACCGCCCCATCCATACAGCCGCCCTATCCATGCAGGAGCTAGTATATCATAATGATACCGTATAAGAATAAGACAAAACGACAACATCTTTCTATTCACAGAATATCTCATGTAAAAACAACGATTCCTGCCCAATTGGCACCAGTTCTCCAATCGATACATTCCAGCCATTCCAACCCGGGCCGGACAATAAAGCAATCTGAATTAACCACACAGGCACGCAGAGCCCAGCACGGCTGGTCTGTTCTGACCGCCGTAACCAAACTGATATTTTCCAAAATTTGCGAGCCGTTCGTAAACTTTTACCGTTAGTAATACTGAGAAAATAATCACGCGAAGACGCCAGACAAAACCGACAAATCATGCCCCAATATGGCCGTTCATCAAGCCTCCCGGGATAGCGTGTGGTATGATTGACTCCGCCGAAACAGAAGCAGAATCAGGATATCTCTCTCACGAGCGGTGTTTCTGATCCGTAATTTCCGGGTACACTGTTTCTTTTTTCCATCATTGGTGTAGCGACAACTCACCATCGGAATTTCGCCTGTCTTGAAATCTTTTGTCCGTTTTGAAATGTCCGATACAATAAGTTGACAATACGTTGGCATCGGTAATAGCGGATAGTGGGGGGAAGAGAAATGAATATTCGATACAGATTATTTCTACTTGGAACAGTAACGTCTCTAACCGCCCTGTTAGCTGGAAATCCATTCTGCGTTTCGCTTCTGGCAGCCGGTAAAATGCGCGTGCAGAGAAATATCGAGTATCTGAATCGTTCGCAAGATATCTTCAAGGAAACGGCCCTGGATATTTACGCCCCTGCTGACGGAAAAGATTGTCATCCGGTTGTCATTTGGGTACATGGTGGTGCCTGGAAACTGGGGAGTAAAGGGGATGTGCATTTGAAACCGGCCGCGTTCACACAGGCGGGCTATGTGCTGGTCAGTATCAATTATCGGCTTCACCCACGTGCTGATGTTGCCGGTCAGGCCGGCGATGTCGCGGCGGCGATCAACTGGGTAAAAAATAATATTGCCCAATACAGTGGAGACCCTCAACGGATTTCATTGATGGGACATTCCGCAGGGGCGCATCTTTGTGCCTTGATCGGGACAGACGAGCAATATCTGAAACAGCAGAAACTTTCCTTCGCCGATTTACAGGGGATCATTCTTCTCGATGGTGCCTGCTACGATGTTGCGCAACACATCAATGATATTCCGGAACGGTTCTTCAAATCACTTTTCGTTTCTGTTTTTACTTCCGATGTAAAAAAACAGAGGGCCGTATCTCCCACGTTGCAAATCACTCCTCAAAACAAAATGCCTGCTTTTCTCATCATCTATATCGCGGAACGAAACGATTCGAAAAAGCAGTCCCGCTCACTCGCTGCCGCCATCAAACAGGCAGGAGGCAGCGCCGAAGTTCATGCTGCACGCGGAGAGAACCACGCTACTTTGAATCTCTCTCTCGGCATGCCCACCAAACCAGCGACAAAATGGGTCTTCGATTTTCTGGAAGCCGTTTCGTCTGATACCGCTTCGCCTGCAGACAAGTAGAGATCGGCAGAGTGAGGTCGGCAGAGTGAAGCACGCCCGGATATCGCGATTGACGTAAGAAAGCAGCTTCGGAAAAGAAGAACAGGATTGGAAAAGAAGAACAGGATTGCGATCACCGCTCCGCTTCTTCTTCCCGGAAGATTTCGTCTTCATTGATCCCGATGCGTATTATTTCCAGTTGTGCCCCCCGTTTCGGTTGCGGGATCAGTAACGCCTTGATTTCGGAATACTGTTGGCAGTATTGCTGCGTCTCTTCCAGGGACATCACATAAAACGCCGTCGAAAGAGCATCGGCGATGGCAGCGGTGGGGGCAATTACAACCACGGAAAGCAGATGTTCGACCGGCCAACCGGTGCGTGGATCGAACAGGTGACCGTACTTTCTCCCCTGGTGCCGAAAAAACTGTACGCCGCTTCCGCTTGATGAAAATCCGCAATCGTTCAGTAGCAGTGTCGCCAACCGCTTGTGAGGAAAAAGCGGATGACGGATTCCGACGGGCCAACCTTCGGCTTTCGCGTTACTCCCTCGCACAAGAATGCTACTGTGTCCCCCGTGGAACAGAAAATCTTCAATGCCTTCAGCTTCCAGATAAGTCGCTGCCCGATCCAATGCGTACCCCTTGCCGATACCGCTCAAGTCGAAACCGATTTCCGGTATGTGAAAACGCAACCGTCTCTTTTCCGCATCGAACTGAACGGCTCGAAAATCACTTTTAGCAACGGCATCGACAACAGCATCCGCCTCAGGAGGAACCCCAGCCGCTTTGCAACGCCTCCAAAGTTGATTCAACACCAACGCCGTCGGCGTGAAGGCACCGTCTGTCTGTTTCGCAATATCAAGAGAGTCTTTCAGAATTGCAAACAGTTCATCAGGTATTTCTGTTTCTGCAATTCTTGCCTGCTGATTCAGTTCGAGCAGCTTGCTCGTTTCGCGATAGACGGTTAAATCCGATTCAATTTCGTGAACGATATCCAAAGCATCCGAAGCCGCAATCACCTGCCTGCGATCCTCGGTCGGATTAAGAATGACGGAAAATTCACAGGCCATCGCCCGAGTCGCCAACCGCACGGTATCTCCAGATTCCGGAGCAGCATTCCGCTTCACCAGTTCATCGGCCAGATGCTCGCCTGTCTGTGCAATCTGTTTGCGAACAGCCGCTCCGGAAAGAAACTCCCGCCGACTCGAACCAGATGATTTTTCGGATTCATCATTCATACGCAAAACTTCAGTGGGTCCACTTCCTGGAAGCAGAAGACATTCCAACGCCCTTTCTTCTTGAATCAAACTTGAACTGAAACCAGACCGGCATTCAAAATGGCATTGCCATCTATCCTGCGAGTTACCGTAAATTTTTGCTTTCAGACAAAGGATTGCACGGTTGGCATGATCGTCAGTTCGGGGACGCGGGCTCTTGGAGGGAGATTGACAACCATGAGGACAGCTGCGGCGACATCTTCCGGTTTGAGGATGATCGCCCGATGTTCATCGGAAACGGGGCTGGGACGTTTAACCAGAATCGGAGTGTCGACTTCTCCCGGATAAATGTTGGTGACACGAATTCCCTCTTCGCGAACTTCATCGCCCACCGACATGCCCAAACCGGATACGGCGAACTTGCTGGCGTTGTATCCAACGCCTCCTAACGCAGCGGCCCGCAGTCCGGAGATGGAGGAGATATTGATAATCAAACCATCACGGCGTTCCCGCATTTGAGGCAGTGTCTCCCGAATACAATTGAACGCGCCCGTTGCATTGACCTGCATCATTTTATCCCAATCGGCCGGATCGAGATTGTGCATCATTCGGTTTGGAACATTGGTTCCAGCACTGTTGACGAGAATATCGATATGTCCCAGTTTTTCGGTGGCCTGTTTAATCAGGTTGGTAGCTTCGTCCCGGTTTCCCACATCCGCAGCGATGGCGAAGATTCGATCAGGATACTGCTGGCAGACCGCTTCGAGTTTTTCCAGATTTCGACCGGCTACCACAACCGATGCTCCCTGTCGAGCCAACTCGGTTGCGATCGCGGCTCCGATACCAGAACCGCCTCCTGTGATGACGGCTGTTTTTTCCTCGATATTCATCATTTTCTTTCTATTTTTGTATTTCTTTGTATTGCCATTGTTCGTTGAAGAAGTTTGCATCGACAACTTTGCCGGGCCAGAGGGAATCAGGTTTCTTGCGTAGGTCGATCACGGCCCAGTCGGGGAGTTTGGGAACTTGCCGGGCATTATTCAAGTAGGCAAATTCCCGGTAGGTGAAGCCGCTGTTGAGAACGACATATTTGGAAGGATTGGCCGGGTTGGGGTAAATCATGATCGGTGCATGATAAGCCGCATCGTATTTTTTCCCTGCGACAGTCAACTCCTGTTGATTCCATTTCAAAGGGAGTCGATCGACAATTTTGGCCAGGGCGGAGTTACTGGCCGGATCCCCGAAATAGATCAAGTGATTATTTTTGATTTGCTCATCCGTCAATTGGGTATCGTCAACAAACTGGGCATCTCCGCGGAACTGACGTCGCCATTCCCTGATAAAATGATTCTGTTCAGAAATTGACCACTGTTCCAACTTTTCATTCCAGGCTTTCCCTGTCGGTTTGACGATGAGGAACGGTCCCATGAAGGCATCATCAATCGGCCCTTGCAGATTGTGTTTTTTCTGCAGGGCGATTGCGGGAGAAGGGCCGAGTTGCCATTGATCGCCAACCCGGTGCAGTTCACAACTCCATGAGCGATCTGTCTCCGGACGCAGGGTAACCAGAACCTGTTTGCCATCGGAAACTTTCGAAACCTTTGCTGCGTGCATTACCAGGGAGACAGGACGATCCGGGGCAAAAGGGGATTCCCCTGCCTTGAAATCGAGTTTCAAGCCGCGAACATTGCGGGCATCGATTTCGATTCTGTTTTCATCGGGCAGTATTCGAGCTACGACGCGGGACTGGGTCCAATGCTCCTGCAGACGTGTGATTGTCAGCCAGTGCATGCGGTTGTATTTCAAAGTGTAGGTGACAAGGCGGATTTCCTTCGGAACAGATATTCGTCCCCGTTTGGCCAGTTTTTCCATTTTCGCTGCAATAATTCTGGCGGAATCCGGATGAATCGCGTGCTTCGTACCAGGGCCGATAATGTGGGTTAATCGCAGATTCTCTTTTTTAAGCGCGGTCTCCATGATATCCGCAGCCTGTTTTTGAATATCCAGTTCGCCGCTGTAGGCGATTGTCGGCAGTTGATACAGGTTGGCTGCAACGTCCGTGCAGTCGTACATGTGCCAAAGTTTTTTCTCGTACCAGGTCGGTTTCAATGTTTCTTTCTGGAAGAACTTCAGAAATTCGGGTGTTTCCGAAAAACCAGCTCCGGGGTTGGCTGCAAAGAACAGGTCTGGATAATGAACCGCCATCTGCCAGCAACCGGCTCCTCCCATCGAAAAACCCCGCACACTGATGCGGTCTTCATCAATCCGATAAAACTCCCTGGCATGATCGAGGGCTTCAAGGACATCGATTTCCCCTGCAAACTTGAATGCGTTGCTGTAACGGCCATACGGATGCAGCACAATTGTATCACGTGGCTGATAGCGTCCTCTAC
>JALTOP010000083.1 GCA_027000105.1 Planctomycetaceae bacterium
CGGTGGGCCGAAACTTCTCGACAATTTCCTGGTTGCCCGCCGATTGGTGGAAGCGGGGGTTCGCTGTGTGACGCTCTGTTTTTCCCGATGGGACTGGCACGGAGGCAACTTCAAACGGGCACGGGAAGATATGCCGATGCTCGATCAGGCCCTGAGCGCCCTGATTGAAGACCTCGACCAACGCGGCATGCTGGACGATACGTCAATCGTCGTTTGGGGTGAATTCGGGCGTACTCCGAAAATCAATGGCAACGCCGGACGTGACCACTGGCCGCGCGTCTCATGTGCCTTGTTGGCAGGCGGCGGGATGCGAACCGGCAAGGTGATCGGTTCCACCAACCGACTCGGCGAACAGGCAGAAGACCGCCCGGTTCACTTTCAGGAGGTCTTCGCGACACTCTACAAAGCGCTCGGTATCGATATCGATCACTTGGCAATTCCCGATCTCCAGGGACGCCCACGCTATTTGGTCGAGCACAATACCTATCGACCGATGCCCGAACTGGTTTAGTGCAGCAAGCAGATTGCTCTGTGCAGGTTGATCTGTACTGTAATGTTATAAGGCCATTGGAGGGCATTTCCCGATTGGTGCGTAATCGCGAACCAGTGCGTGATCGCACGTTGCCTGATATCGAGCTCTATGCCGAGATTTCCCGTCTGTGCAATTCGGCATTTCTGAACCTTACCGTGTTACTTGCGATAACGATTCAATCGGGCAGTTTGCGCTGTCCCAGGCGATCGCCGCGGGGCACGCGAACCGGAATATCCAGCCCGTTTCTGGCTTTGAGTTCTTCAAAAAGCTGGGCCTTCATTTTTTCGATCTGCGGTTGGTACGCCGGGATTTGAATCAGATTGTGGCGTTCGTCGGGGTCGGTCTGTAAATCGTGAAAGCTGTCGATATCCCAGATGCCATGGTAATAGACATATTTGTAGCGATCCGTCCGGATAGCGAAAAGTGTCGGTGTCGCCGGGAAGTTCCACTCCCAGTGGTATTCGTAAACAAAATGTTTCCGCCAGGGAACCGATTTCCCTTTCAGCAATGGATAGAGTGATTGACCATCGAAAACACCAGCCTCTGGTGGCGTCACTCCCAACACATCGAGGACGGTGGGAGCGATGTCGATATTCAGAGCCATCTGCTCAAGCGTTTTGCCCGGTTCAAGGTTTCCCGGTGCCCATGCCAGCAGCGGAACCCGGATCGAAGTCTCGAACGCATCCCGTTTATCGTAAAAGCCATGCTCTCCCAAATGGAAACCGTTATCTCCCATATACATCACCAGCGTGCTGTTGGAAAGCCCCGACTTTTCAAGAAACTGCAGCAGCCGGGCGATGTTTTCATCCAGAGAATAGACAGCTTCCGCATAGCTGTAATACAGTTTGTCCAGATCGGGAACAGGATCTTTGTCGAACGGGCCGGTTTCCATGTGATCGATTCCGTGAATCGAGTAGCGGCGCTGTTTGACCCAATTGGGCTGTGTGCGGTAGTTCCGTTCGGTGCGAGCGCGTGTCTGGGGATAATCAATCGGCTTGCCGGAATACCTCCCGATGTTCCGTTTGGCTGGCTGGAACGGATAATGAACCGCCTTGAAAGCAAGTTGCAGGTAAAAAGGTTTGTTCTGATCCCGTTCCGAACCGAGCCACTTCAGCGCCAGGTCAGTCATGACGTCGGCGTTGTATCCCTTCAACTGTTGCCT
>JALTOP010000084.1:0-524 GCA_027000105.1 Planctomycetaceae bacterium
CATCGAAACAGCGACCGCTGCGCAACTTGGACAACACGAACCGATTTACCTTGTCATCGAACAGGGCGGTCGCTGGATCGGGCTGGGCGTTTTCGAATCGGTTGCTGCAACGCGATCGTTGCCGGTGCCCCACTTGCGATCCTGGCGGACAAATCACACCTATCTGGACGGCCTGCTGATTCGCTGCGGATACGAACAACCTGCCTTGCACGCCTTTTGGGACTTCATGAAAAACGGACATCATCCCTGGTACGCCGTCGAATTCAGGCAACTCGCCCAGGATGACAGGACGGTAGAACTTCTTGAAAGCAGTGCCAGGGAAAAAGAAATAGAATCCCTCAAGGGGCCGGTTCACTTTCGCGCCGCTGTTGAGCTTTCTGCCGATTCTTCGAATAGTGCCAACGGGATTTCCAGACGGCGAGCCCGTAGTTTGCGACAGGGCTGGAACTGGCTTTGCAAGCAGGGCGAAGTTTCTTTCGGTATTCAGAAAAAACAGGAAAAAATAAGGGAATCGGCTCTTCGAT
>JALTOP010000084.1:534-7180 GCA_027000105.1 Planctomycetaceae bacterium
TTGGTCGATCGGCTTGCCCGGCAGGATCGCGTTTTTTTTCTTGAATTATCGATCGACAATACCGTCATCGCCAGTGTGGTGCACTTCGTGGCTGGCGACGTTTCGTTCGCCTTCAAGCTGGGCTGGGATCCTCAATTGTCCCGTGGTTGTCCCGGCTTCCAGTTGAAAGCGCAGACGCTTTTTCAAATTCACCAGATGCTTCCGCATTTGAAACTGATCGACAGTTGCGCCTGCCCGGGATCGTTTATCGAACATGTCTGGGCCGATCGACGGGAAATCGCTCCGCAGATATTTATCACCAGTCGGGTTGCCAGTTTCGCCTGTTCCATGCTTGGAGGGATCAGGTGGATTCGGGATCGTGGTAGTCATTTCTTCCATCACTTCAGGGGCCAGCACGATGAAAATTGTTGAAAGAATCCGTTCCTTCATTTTTCCGGTGAATGATTTTTCCCGGCTCGATCTGAAAAAACATATCCCCGCTCTGGACGGCGTGCGCGGTCTGGCCGTGTTGTTGGTACTCTGCTACGACTGCCTCAAACTGCAGAACGATGGCTTTATTCCAACATTGCTTGCGAGAAAATTCGCTGCATCGGGATGGATTGGTGTTGATCTTTTCTTCGTTCTATCCGGTTTTCTGATCACGGGGATTCTGCTTGATACGGTCGGTCGCAAAGGTTACTGGAAGAGTTTTATTCTGCGACGATCGGTGCGTATTTTTCCCTTGTACTACGGCACGTTGATTGTTGTGTTCGGGATTGCACCACTGATCTGCCTGGCGTGGGGAAACGAATCCGCTCTCAATGCTTTGGCCGCGGTCAGAAAAACAGAGTTCTGGTACTGGAGTTACCTGCAGAACTGGCTGTTTGCCTGGCAGGGAACATGGCCCGAAGAACGTGTGCTGAACCACTTCTGGTCGCTGGCAGTGGAGGAACAGTTCTATCTGGTCTGGCCGTTCGTGATCATCGCCTGTTCCCGCAAACGTCTGGCGTGGCTCTGTTTCGGCTTGTGTCTATCTGCCCTGGCTTTGCGCTACGCGCTGCTTTCCAACGGTTTCCCCGGCGTGACAACCTACGTCATGACCATCACCCGCATGGACAGCCTTTGTGCGGGGGCATTGCTGGCAATCGCGTTCCGTTCACCCGCTTGGCTATCACGATGGGGGCACTATTTGCCACTGATGTTGGCTGCCGGTTTTATTTCGCTGATCGGGATCGATTCGGTCTACCCTGTTCTGAAAAGTCAATCGTTCGCAGCCTATTCCGTTGGTCACTCGCTGATTGCCACTGTTTTCGCCCTGTTGATAGGCACGCTAGTTGTCCTTTCCCGCAGGAACGTCCTGACCGGCCTGTTCTGTTTCCCCGGTTTGATATCATTGGGAAAATACAGTTATGCGATCTATGTCTTTCATCGTTTTGTCTATCGGGCAGTCAAATCGCTCGATTGGAGTTTTCTGCCAGAGTCTTCCCACGGTTGGGCGATCTTCACGGCCACTCTTGCCGGCTCATACCTGATCGCGCGAATCAGTTGGATTGTCTGGGAATCTCCCTTCCTGTCCTTGAAAGTTTACCTGCCCAGACCAGACGCCGAAACCGTATTGCCCGACAGAAGGACTCACGACAAACAGGATGCTTCCCAACGCCACGAAAAACCCCAACCGATCACCCTTTCCTGATCGGTTTGCCTGAGCGTATGATTGCGGTATCTTGCATGGCATTATCTTTCATTGTGCGATGCTTTCAGCATGCGGTCTTTTGTTTCGCGGTCTTTCAGCGCGCAACCTTTCATTGCGGTCTCATGGCACGATGTTACAACCCGGCGGAGACATCGCCTGTGAAGAACTTGCAAAGAAATAGAGATGGGGTTCACTGCTGATGCCTCGGTTGTTCTGGGGGAATTTTGAGTTTGAGCACACATTGGGCAAAACGCCGGTTGGGCAACTTTCCCGCGTTCTGCGCGAAGTGAACGCCACGTGGACTGTCGCGCTCATTTCCCTGCTGGAACCGGGGGACTACCTCTGGATACCGGAACTGCTCATCGAAAAAACAGATTGTTGGCAAGAACCGTTGGAACAGGCAGGCGGAATCGGCATCTGGCAGGTCGATCAAATTCCGGATAACACGGAAATCGAATTCGTTCCCTGGGGCTGGACGGAAAAAAATATCCGCTGGGCGAACGAACAGGGATGGATAACACGGCATCCTGAACTCTCGATCGTTGCTTGGGCCAATTCCCGGGCAACTTCTTTCCAGTATGAAAAGGAATGGGGGACGGTTCTGCCAGGAGCCACTGAGTTGGTTGAAGTGGAAGATCTCGCCAGAACTCTGGAAAGATATTCTGCCGATGATCGATGGGTGATCAAAGCGGAATTCAGCATGTCTGCCCGGGAACGAGTGATCGGCCGCGGAAGGGAGATTTCGACACCGATCCGGAACTGGTTGAACAAACGCCTGCAGAACGGTGGTCGAGTTTTTTTTGAACCGTGGGTCGATCGAATAGATGAAATGAGTTTTCATTACGATCTTTCTCCCGCTGGCGATATCCGGTTTTGGGGAATGACGAAACTCCATTCCGACCCATTCGGCAGATATCTGGGAAATTCCCCTGTTTCGGAAACAGACCTTTCTGAAACAGAAAAATGGGAATGTTCTCGCACGAAAACCGGGCAATTAGCCTGTCAGTTCGCCCAAAAAGGATATTTTGGGCCACTTAGTATCGACGCGATGCGTTACTACAATAAAGAAGGAATTTGCACAGAACGCCCTTTGCAGGATATAAACGCGAGGTATAGCATGGGACGATGTGCGCTGGAAAAAGAACGAAAAATGATCGACGGGAATGTCAATCCTGATTACCATGTGTCGTAGGACATTATTTTCGGTTATCGGAATTCTGCCGAAAAAAAGTTATTGGCTCTGTTCGTCATGGGTAACTCCCCATTACGATAGGCATGCTGGAGTATCATACGTGATCCATTGACAACATTTATTGACCACTGCGCCCTCACGCCCTGGACGGGAATAATTGGTGAATCCAATTTCGCCGGATGACATAGCACTGGCTGCGAAAAACGCAGGCTGTGAAAAGCACAGACAGCGAAAGTCGTTTCCCATACCAGAACCCGGGAAGGTGCCTACATTATTACGGAATGATCATTCATGAATCAGACACCTCTTTCAGAAGAATCGCTTCCCCAAGAATCCATTGAAAAGCTGAATCAGGCTTACCGGCAGATTGGTGAGCAGATGCAACGCGTCATTATCGGTCAACAGGATGTCATCGATCAACTGTTGATCGCCCTGTTCAGTCGGGGACACGTTCTGCTGGAGGGAGTTCCCGGACTGGCCAAAACATTGATGATCAGCACACTCTCGCGGTGTCTGGATCTCAGTTTCAGTCGCATCCAGTTCACTCCCGATCTGATGCCCGCCGATATCACCGGAACGGAAGTGCTGCAGGAAAACCGGGACACCGGCGAACGGGAATTCCGTTTCATCGAGGGGCCGCTGTTTCACAATATGGTGCTCGCGGATGAAATCAACCGGACGCCGCCCAAAACCCAGGCCGCTCTCCTGGAGGCCATGCAGGAAAGACGCGTTTCCGTCGGACAGACCCAGCATAAACTGAGTGATCCTTTTTTTGTGATGGCGACACAGAACCCGATCGAACAGGAAGGAACGTACCCCTTGCCGGAGGCTCAACAGGATCGCTTCATGTTCAAGGTGTTTGTCGATTATCCCAGCTTCGCGGAAGAAAAAGCGATTGCCAAGGCGACAACAGGTTTGCAGGCTGACGAGGTCGATCAGGTTTTGACAGCCGAAGAAATTATCGCCCTGCAGCGAGTCGTCAAACAGGTGCCGATTACCGATCACGTTGTCGAATATACGCTGGCTTTGGTACGACAGACACGGGTTCGAGAAGAAGTCGCTCCCGATTTTGTCAAACAGTGGCTCGGTTGGGGAGCCGGCCCGCGGGCGGTTCAGAATCTGATTCTCGGCGGGAAAGCCCGGGCGCTGCTCAACGGAAGAACGCATGTTTCAACAGATGATATCTCGGCACTGGCCAAACCGGTATTACGGCATCGCATCGTGACGAACTTCACTGCGGAAAGTGAAGGAATCACCACAGACGATGTCATCGAGCGTTTGCTGGAAGTAACTCCCGCCAAAGAAGGTGAATTGACAAGTGATCCAAGACTCAAAAAGATTTTTGCCGCCTGAAGTCGTCCAGCGGATCTCCCGTCTGGAATTGCAGGCTCGCAATGTCGTCGAGGGATTTCTGAGCGGATTGCATCGCAGCCCCTATTTTGGACAATCCATCGAATTCGCCCAGCATCGCGAATACGCTCCCGGGGACGATGTGCGCCGTATCGATTGGAAGGTTTTTTCAAAAACAGACAAGGTCTACATCAAACAGTACGAAGAAGAGACGAATTTGAGGGCCTCGCTTCTTCTGGACGTCAGCGAATCGATGTCGTTTGGCTCAGGAACGCTGACCAAGTTCGATTACGGTACCCAATTGACGGCGGCAATGGCCTATCTTTTGTTGCGTCAACAGGATTCCGTCGGACTGGTCACGTTCGATGAACAGGTGCAGGCGACTCTCCCGTTTCGCAGCAAGCATACGCATTTGCATGCGATTTTGGAGACTCTGGTTCAAACAACACCCGGCAACAGTAAAACAGGCCTGTTCGATATCCTGAAACAGACGGCCGAACAGCGCGTTCGCCGAGGTCTGGTCATACTCGTTTCCGATCTGTTCACCGATCGCGAAGAACTGTTCAAAGGTTTGAAGCTGTTAAGACTGCGCGGACACGATGTCATGCTGTTCCATGTACTTGACGATCAGGAAGTGAACTTCGATTATTCCGGTACGACAAAGTTTGAAGGACTGGAAGAAACAGGCGAGTTGGTCTGTGATCCACGAGGGCTCAGAGATGATTATCTGGAAGCGATGCGGCAATACCTGACGGAAATACGCCGGTTCTGCGCAGGGCACGTCATCGACTACAAGGTGATTTTAACCAGCGAACATATCGACGCCGCTCTTTCCCATTATCTGAAACACCGCATCGGCATGAGAAGGGGCTGAATGCAATCTTTCCCGGACAGAACTCCGGAAAGAAAAAGACGATAACACATGATGACCTGGCTTTCACAATTGTTTATCCATCCCGCGATGGCCGCCGGCGGTGCGGCCCTGATCGCGGTACCGATTATCATTCATCTGATCAACCGGTTGCGCTACCGCAAGGTTCGTTTCGCCGCGATGGAATTCCTGCTTCAGTCGCAGCAGCAAAATCGCAGAAGAATCCTGATCGAACAGTTGCTGTTGCTGCTTCTGCGCATCCTGCTTGTGCTTGGGATTGTCGCCCTGTTTGCCCGATTGATTCTTGACCCTTCACAACTTTCACTGTTGGAAAGGCCGCAAACGCATCATCTTGTAGTGCTTGATGATTCCGGTTCGATGCGGGATCGCTGGGGCGAAACCTCGGCCTGGCAGGAAGGCTTGAAAGCGGTGAAACGGATCGCTTCGGAAATGGCCAATCAGGACGGGATTCACACACTGACCCTGATGCAGACATCGCATCCCGATCGGACTCCTTCGAATTTCACACGACGGGAAATCGATCTCTCTCTGTTGGGTGAACTTGAGGACAAACTGGAGACGATGCAGCGGGATTGCAGTTACGCACAAGTACAATGGACAGATACCTTTTCCGCGATCGAACGGGTTCTTTCCGCGGGAAACGAAGAAAATACGATCATTCATGTGATCTCCGATTTCCGTCAGCCTGAATGGGGAGACTCCCCGACATTGGTTTCAGATATCGAAGCGTTGGCGGGCGATCATCGAGCGGTCAATCTGATTCCGGCCGTTCCGAACAGACATCAAAATCTTGCAGTGACCTCATTCGGGGGAGAGTTGCACACCGCGGCGGTCATGGTTCCCGTCGAGTTGACGGCACAAATCACCAACTTTGGTGAATCACTGGCAGAGAATATCGCGGTGCGGGTACTCGTAGATGGAGAGCCGATTCCACAGGCGATTACAATACCGAAAATCAATTCGGGAGAAACAGTCGCAGAATCGTTCGAAGTGACGATCACCACTCCGGGCGAACATTCGATCGCCGTCCAGATTCCCGCAGACTCCCTTGAGGCGGATAACTCCCGCTACATCGCCTTGAATCTCCCACCGGTTCAGCGGGTGCTGATCGCCGACGGCAGCGATTCAACCTCCGAATCGCAATACATCGCCGATGCCCTTTCGGCTGATCCGGGCATAACCGGAATAGAAGCCAGTATTGTGCGGGCGGAAGATTTGCGGGATCAGGATTTGGCAGAGTTCAGCGTCATCTATCTGTTAAACGTACCGCGCCTGTCCACCGAAGCCCTGAAACTGCTCAGCGATTATGTCAAACAGGGAGGCGGGATCGCCTGGTTCATGGGCGATAAAGTAGATGCCTCGTTCTACCGTCAACTCGCTCACAAAAGCAGCTTGGGGGCGCAGGAGAAACTGTCGTCTGATTCGAATCAAACAGGCACAAATCAAACGGGAGCGAATCAGGCAAGGTTGAAAAAGAACGATTCGAACAAGACAGGCTCGAATTCGGATAAACCGGACGAAAAGGGGACGGGGCGGAACC
>JALTOP010000085.1 GCA_027000105.1 Planctomycetaceae bacterium
CAGCCACTGAAAAAAGTTGAGCCTCCCGTCATTCCAGGAGCCGAGAGCAACTGGGGCATCAACGGGATTGACGCTTTTGTTCTTCATAAACTGCTACAGAAAAAGATCCCTCATAACGCTCAGGCCAACCGCAGAACCCTGATTCGACGGATCTATCTCGATATGCTGGGATTGCCTCCTACGCCTGCGCAGGTTCAGAAGTTTCTCGATGATGGATCTGCCGACGCGTACCCAAAACTGGTTGAACAGACATTGAGCAGCCCGCATTACGGCGAACGCTGGGCCAGGCACTGGCTTGATCTCGTCCGTTTTGCGGAAACGCACGGATTTGAAACCAACCGTGAACGTCCTCATGCGTGGCCGTATCGCGATTACGTCATTCAATCCTTCAACCAGGACAAGCCTTATGATCAATTCATCAGGGAGCAGATCGCAGGAGACAGTTTCGGCAGTGTCATCGGAACCGCCTATCTTGTCGCGGGGCCTTATGACCTCGTGAAAAGTCCTGATATCAACCTCACCTTGATGCAACGGCAAAACGAACTGGACGACATGATCAACACCACCGGAACCGTATTTCTCGGTTTGACTCTCGGTTGCGCCCGCTGCCACAATCACAAATTCGATCCCATTACCCAGACAGACTATTATTCGCTTCAGGCGATTTTCGCTGGTGTCAAACATGGAGACCGCAATCTCCCGATGCCGAAATCGCAACAGGAAGAACTGCAGCAGACACTGAAGCAGATTGCCAAACTTCAGTCGCAAATGGAGAAGTATCTCCAGAAAAATCGGGAGCACTCGCAGTTGGCCCGGACAGGCGGCAAACCGGCTCTGCGCGAACCGGTTCGGCCCACAATCAATATCGAACGATTCACACCGATCGAAGCGAAATATGTCCGATTCACGATTCAGGCGACAAACAGATCAGAACCATGCCTGGATGAGTTACAAGTTTTTACGGGAAATGAGAATGTCGCTTTGGCAAAGAGAGGAGCCACCGCGACCTGCTCCAGTTCCCTGCCGGGCTATCCGATCCATCAGCTCAAACATATCAACGACGGGAAATTCGGCAATTCGCACAGTTGGATCTCTAACGAAAACGGCGGCGGTTGGGTGCAGATCGAATTGCCGGAAGCGCACGTCATTGATCGGATCGAATGGGGACGCGATCGAGAGGGGAAATATTCAGACCGCCTTGCCACCAGATACGTTATTGAAGTTTCCACTGACGCCATGAAATGGCAAGTTATCGCCAGCTCAAAAGATCGGTTGCCGATCACGAACACCCAGGCAGGATCGAAATCAAACAAAACCGCTTACCGATTCGATCATCTTCCTGCCAAACAGGCTCGGGAAGCGAAAGAGTTGCTCTCCAGATTGCAGGAAACCCAGGAAAGATTGAAGACTCTTCGTGAAGCGCCGAAAGTTTACGCTGGCCAGTTTGTGCAGCCGGGGCCAACCTACCGACTTTACCGAGGCGAACCGCTTGCCAAGCGGGAACAGGTCAGCCCGGACGCACCCGAAATTTTCACTGAACTGAACCTGAAAGCGGACGCTCCGGAAGCCCTTCGCAGAAAACGACTGGCCGAATGGATTGCCTCACCGCAGAACCCGCTGACAGCCCGCGTGATGGTTAATCGCATCTGGCAATTTCATTTTGGGCAAGGATTGGTCGCC
>JALTOP010000086.1 GCA_027000105.1 Planctomycetaceae bacterium
CTTTGTACCTGGCAGAAAAATATCGTGATTATTATCCAACCATGTCGCCTCCTGTTTCGCGAGACCTGGTGATCGCCGGAGCCGTGCTGCACGATATCGGTAAACTGCGTGAACTCTCCTCACAACCTCAGGGTGCAGATTATACCCCGGAAGGAAGGCTGATCGGTCATATTCTGATGGGGCGGGACATCGTGCGGGAATATGCAACACAGATTGAAGGACTGAATCCAGAAACCCAACTTCGGCTGGAGCACATGATTGTTTCGCACCAGAACCTGCCGGAATGGGGGTCGCCGATTTCGCCTCATACTCCGGAAGCGCTGTTGGTTCACTACGCAGATGACATTGATGCCAAATTCCAGATGATGGCCACGGCCCTGACCGAACCGGTTATTCAGGATCAACTATTCACCAGTCGACAGAATCCACTACGGCGATCGATCTTCCGCGGACAGGCCGAACCGGATTAGTCGATTACCAGCTCCACTGTAAAATCCACTGTAGTAGACCTTCGCTTTTACTGTAGGCGACACTTCTGACAAACAGAGACAAGAGAATGCTCGAAACCGACCACGCCATCTACGTTGGCAGCTTTGACCCGATGACATTGGGGCATGAAGACGTGATCCGCCGGGGAGCGAGGATCTTCAGGCGTCTGAGCGTCGGCATCGGCATCAACCCCGATAAAGAACCGCTTTTCTCTCCCGAACAACGCCTGGATCTGATGCAATCTGTTGTTGGAGATCTGGAAAACGTAACGATACACTGCTTTACCGGACTGGCTGTCGATTTTGTGAAGGATCAGAATGCAGCGGTCATGTTGCGTGGCGTGCGAACATTGTCCGATATCGAAACGGAATTTACGATGACTCTGGCCAACAGTACCTTGGCGCCGGATATCGAAACTGTCTTCCTGATGGCCAACGAGAAGTATTCGCACATCTCGAGTTCTCTCATCAAACAGATTGCGAAGATGGGCCGGGAGACCGCAGCCAACAAACTCGAACAGTTCGTTCCCCGGCAGGTAATCGCGCCACTGCTGGCAAAGTATTCGTAGAAGTCGCTTGGATTGTTCTGTTTGCTTTGTATTGAACAGCGCTGAACAGCAGGGTATTGGACAACGATATATTGAACGGCGACCACAAAAAAAGCAGCAGAGAAATCCCCGCTGCTTTTTTGGCTAAATTTTTAGCAATATCACAGTATCACAAAGAGTCGGTCGCAATCGGCATCTAATTGTTCCGTGTCAGTTGGGTGCTGCTTCGAAACAGTTCAATCGCTTTGAGCACATCGGCATCGCTATCAAGCGATTCTTCCGTCACATGCAGGTAATCTTTGGAATCACGTTTGACGAGGACATCCGGTGCCAAACCGATTTTGCTGTAATTGTGATCGTCGGGTGAATAGAATTTCGCCGTTGTCAGTCGCAAGCCACACTTGTGGTTCACCGGGAAAATACTCTGAACAGACCATTTTCCATACGACTGGCGACCAACAATCTTCCCACGATGATGGTCGCGGAAAGCTCCAGCGACAATTTCACTGGCGCTGGCACTGTTCCCATCGACAAGCAAGATAATAGGAATGTCCAACGTCCCTGGTGAGTGGGCGGTATATTTCCAGTTTTGATCCTGGGTTCGCCCCTTTGTGGAGACCAGCACTCCCCTGTCGATGACCCGATCGAGAACCTCAACAGCAGCTGTGAGCAATCCACCCGGATTTCCACGTAAATCCCAGACAAGTGACCGCATCCCCTGATTTCTCAAAGTCAGCATCGCGGCATCAAACTCGGCCGCTGTTGTTCTCTGGAAACCAGCCATGCGGATATAGCCGATGCCATTGTTCGAATCGATCATCTTCACAATCGGGATGCTTTTCACTTTTACTTCACGACGGATGAAATAACCGCTCTTTTCCTGGTCATTTTTTGTCACCCAACGAATGTGGACGCGACTTCCCTGTTTGCCAGTCAACAAGCTGGCGGACTCATCGGTTGGTTTATTTCGACAGTCGATCTGATCGATATGCGTGATGTGGTCGCCGGGCAATAACCCTCCTTCTTCAGCAGGACTGTCCGGAAGAACGTTGACCAGCAGAATTCCCTTCCCTTCTTCCGACTTCATTTCAATGCCGAGTCCGACGAATTCGCCCTCGATGTTGTTGTACAAGTCGGAAAGTTTTTCCGGTGTCAGGTACCCGCTGTAATCGTCCATCGCATTACAGCCGCCGAAGACATACTCCAGAATGACCGGTACCCGAGCGATCCCCAACCTCTTTTGCAAGCGGTTGGCCACTTCCAGAACCAGATTCCGAGCCGCTTCAGGACTTGAAACCGGTTTATTCCAGTAATTTTCAAACAACATACGCCGAGCACTGGCAACTTCGGGCAGTGAGCGTGTGTAGATATTGTTTCGTTCCAGAAAAGCCTCATTATTCAAGGCCAGGTAAACACTTTCGGTACCATGAGCGATGAAATACGTTGAAGAAAGCGTGTTGACATAATGCCCGTGAATCTTGAAAAGAACTTCATCCAGCAATTCGAGGGCTTCGTATTCCGAAAGTTTGAGTAGCTGATCCTGATAGCTCTTGTCGGAATAGCGCCGGGCGATATTCATGTGAAACCGGGAACGGCGTAACCCGTATTTCAGTTCGTCGCTGTCCGGCCACGTTTTGAGCGTGTCGCGATAATGCACAACGGCATCGACCCACTTGCTTTTCCGTTCGAACTCGATCCCGACCTGAACGGCTTCGCGCACGTCTTTGACAGCGGAAGGATCTTTCGACGCACCGGTGACATCCAGAACAGCGGTAGAAACAAGTGCCAAAAAGGCGACACTGAAACAAAGTAGAATTTTCTTCGCAGTAAATGACATGCAGCCGTTCCCCCTCTATTGTTGCTGCAAGTCGCCGCTTGTAATTCCTCCTGAGGTCATGCCCGCAGGCAACCCCGGTTTGCAAAACCGTCTCGAAAACCGGGACGAGTTTGCCAAGAGAGTTCCATTCTCGATCAGCCAGGCAAGTCTTGGCGACAAATGAATATGTGACTTTTTCACATCACTGTTGTTGACGTGCCACAACAGTTTCGACAATCCAGCATACGTCAGAAAATTGGCTCCGTCAATTTTTTTGGTTCCGAATCTGTTACCCCAGTCCCTACAACCGGAACTCTTTTCCAAAATAGCGGCCAGTCAGTTAAAATAAGCCTAAAGTTCCGGCTTGTACTGCTATTCGTACACGCCTCTACAAGGCGGTTCGAGGCTGTTTTTCGAGTTATCCCCGTGTTGTGAAAGAGAAATCTCCCCGCTCTTTGCCATGTTCCTATTACATCACCATGTTCCCGATCCCATGTTCCTGTCGCCGTGTTTCAATCCGGCATCGGATTCCGAACAGAAGCGTTGACATCTTTGCGTCTGTCGTGCATTTCCAATAAGATTCCGTTTCGGCAATCGGCATTCGGGGTCAACCTGTCGTTACCGACATTACTCATGCCATGCAGTTTCTGGAGAGATTCTGGAGAGCATGAACTACGCATAACCGAGAGAGTGAGATTTTTATCGATGGCAGGAAACAGTTTTGGGCAACTATTTCGTATTACCACCGCCGGCGAAAGTCACGGCCCGGGTAATGTGGTGATCATTGACGGTGTTCCCCCCGGGATCGAGTTGAGTGTGGACGATCTTCAAAAAGATCTGGATCGTCGAAGACCGGGGCAAAGCAGGATTGTCACCCAGCGGAATGAAGCGGATCAACCAGAAATCCTTTCCGGGGTTTTCGAGGGAAGAACAACAGGAACATCATTGGCCATCCTGATTCGCAACGAAGACCAGCGCAGCCGTGATTACGGCAATATAAAAGATGTCTATCGTCCCGGCCACGCCGATTACAGTTTCGATGCCAAATACGGTTTTCGTGACTATCGGGGCGGGGGACGTTCCTCGGCCCGGGAAACGACCGCCCGTGTTGCCGCTGGAGTGGTGGCGAAAAAAATTCTGCACAAGCAGTGCGGCGCTAATGTTCTCGGTTACGTGGTGCAAGTTGGAGAGGTGAAAGCGAACATCGACTCCCCTGCTGATGTCACTTTGGAGCATGTGGAGAAGTTGCCCGATGGTAGCGCGAACATCATCCGCTGCCCCGATGTTGAAGCAGCCAAAAAAATGATCTCACTTGTGGAACAGGTACGCAAACAACAGGATTCAATCGGCGGAGCAGCCGAGATTGTCGCCACCGGACTGCCTGCCGGGTTGGGTGAACCGGTCTTTGACAAACTGAAAGCCGATCTGGCGAAAGCGTTATTCAGTCTCCCCGCTGTTCTCGGTGTCGAATATGGAGTCGGCTTCGGGTGCGCAACCCTGAAAGGGAGCGAAAACAACGATCCATTCATTCCCGGAAACAAGGCGGGAGAAATTACCACGGCCTCCAACCGACATGGCGGAATGCTGGGAGGGATTTCGACCGGCTTGCCCATCGTGTTACGCGCAGCGGTGAAACCGACCAGTTCCCTGCCCAAACCACAGCCGACGGTGAACCGGGACGGAACGGAAACAACAATCAGCACCAAAGGGAGACATGACCCCTGCCTGCTCCCAAGATTCATTCCGATGGCCGAAGCAATGGTGGCTATCACGCTGGCCGATCACCTGTTGCGTTTCAAGGCCCAGTGTGGCGATTGAAACTCCACCTGCACTGCCAACGGTTAAAGTTTGCGAACGGCTCGCAAATTTTGAAAATCCCATTTTGGTTACGGCGGTCAGAACAGACCAGTCATGCTGGGTTACCCGAGTTGAATCACCATAGAGTCAACTCCCTGTTCCCTTCAATTGCCTACTCATCGCTTGCCCCGCAATTGCTCTGTCTATTGCAGGAGTGCATTCCCCGGATTGTGGGTTATGCAGTCTGTTTTCGGCAGGTGTTGGTTCCGTTTTGTTGGGCAAACCAGCGAACCCGGAACCCGGACAGCGGGCGGGTGTCGCACAGAGAGTCGGCGCCGAGGTCAGGGAGACTCGACATCGGCAGGGGATTCAAGACGATCCATCAGCGGTTTGTCCTTGAAGTCCGCCACCTGTTGCTGGCGTTCGTCATGCCGATCCTGACCGACCTGCTCGGTCATCCGGCGGACCTGTTTCGCAGAAAGCTCGATGCCTGACAACTCTCGCAGCGCTTCCACAGCTTGCGGGGAACTCCCCAGATTGGCTCCCGCCCAGACGACTTTTTGTAGCACCGCCGGCGTGACCGTTTCACGAACCGGGCGTTGCAGTGATCCCGCGAGAGGGAAAAAATCCCGGCGACAGGACCGGCAATGACAGCGAGGTTCGCTGTACTCGATCTCGTTCCGTTTCCCTTGCAGAATCAATGGTTCCGGGCCTTGCTCGACTGCACAGGATCGCCTACACATCGGGCAGAAAAACTGTTCATGCTCAGCCGCTTCGCCAGTAACCGCTCCACAAACTGTCGTCTTTTCCAATTGAAGCCGTTCATCCATGACCTGCCCCTCCATCATATTCAGGTTACAGAAATTCCAGCGATTTCCCGTGCCGACAAGCGTTGCAAATCCCACACCAATCGAAAGTGCGGAATGCACCCGGTCTCGAGGTTTCGGCGCCTGGAAACTCGGGCTTGGCGAAAACAGGGGCGTTGCGTTAGAGTAGGATGGGCTTTGCAGCAGGCGGGAAAGATCGAGTGATTCAGGGATGATTGATGGTATTGTGGCTATTACAACATGTTTTGCCCTTGTTTCAACAGGTGGAATTGCATACTTCGGGGGATTCGCGTGTTTATTTGACTGCTCGCATTGCCCTGGCAAGTCTCACCTCTTTTCTGTTTGCGTTACTGCTTGGCCCGTTGGCGATTTCATTTTTGAGAAAGCGGTTCCGCGAAAAAGTAGCCAGTTCATCTCCCACCCTGGATAAACTGCATCAGGGAAAAAATGAAACGCCAACCATGGGAGGCCTGTTTATTGTTTGCGCCGTCGTTCTCTCTCTGCTCGTCTGGGGAGATTTGACGAATCATTATGTGCAACTCGGACTGTTTCTCACGATCAGTTTTGCCATGCTGGGAGCGGTTGACGACTGGCACAAATTGAACTCATCGACAAAGGGAATGACCGCACGCACCAAATTCATGATTCAATGGTTACTCTCTCTTTTGGCGGGGTTGCCCCTGTATCGGCATCAATTGGAAATCCCATTGGGAACAGAATTGATTTTCCCGATTGGCAACTGGACACTTCCTATTGGGATCGGATTTATTTTCTGGACCGGCCTTGTGCTGGTCAGTACATCCAATGGAGTGAACCTGACAGACGGGCTGGATGGGCTGGCCGCCGGTTGCACCATTTTTGCCGGTGGGGCGTTTATCGCGTTGAGCTATCTGGCCGGTCACAAGGTGCTGGCGGAATATCTGGCAATTCCTTCCATTCCAGGCAGTGGCGAAGTGGGAGTGCTGGTCGGTTCGCTGGTCGGGGCGATGCTCGGTTTTTTGTGGTACAACTGTTACCCGGCTCAGGTATTCATGGGGGATACCGGTTCGTTGCCGATTGGGGCCATTCTCGGCTTCGCCGCTCTGGTGACGCGACAGGAGTTTCTGCTCATTATCATTGGTGGCGTTTTTGTTGTCGAAACCATTTCGGTGATTCTGCAAATCGGTTCGTACCGCCTCACAGGCAAACGAATCCTGAAGTGCAGCCCGCTGCATAATCACTTCGTGCTTTCGGGAGATCACGAAATAAAGGTCGTCGTCCGCTTCTGGATTTGTGCGGCGTTACTTGCGATATTGGCACTGGCCAGTTTGAAAATTCTGTAGTTTCTCCAGAGGCTGATAGCATCAGGTCTTTCAGAAATTTCAGTAATTCTTCAAGAAGCAGAAACGCCCTGTTCAGCTCAAGGCGTCTTGAGTCCTTCAATCTTCAGTTCATGGGCTGAACGATCTTTCAAATTGACGACTACAATTCGGTGATTGTTGGTATCAGCGACATAAAGCCGATCGCCGGCGACGCTCAATCCGGCTGGCTCCGAAAATTGAACTTTCCCCTCCAGACTCTTTCCCGCCTTCCCGGTGCCGAGAAAAGTCGACACATCTTTGGTTTTCAGATCGACGGTTCGGATTTTGTGATTATAGCTGTCTGCCACGTAAAGTTTGCCGTTGTGATAAACAATGCCC
>JALTOP010000087.1 GCA_027000105.1 Planctomycetaceae bacterium
GTTCAACCGTTTTTGATTCCGCAATTGTCGACTTCGGCGTTATTGAATCTGCCGTTATTGAATCCCATGCAGGAGAGAGTTCAGTCATGATTTCCCCCCACCGATATCCTGCCCGCCGGGATAAATTGAAAAGACTGATCAAAAAAAAGAGGGTGCCCGCTGTTCTCATTTGCGACGAAACCAACATCCGCTATCTCACCGGCTTTTCGGGAGACAGTACCTGGCTGCTGATTGGCCCTGATTTTGAGCGACTGATCAGCGATGGTCGATACACCGAACAATTGGCCCAGGAATGTTCAGATGTAGAAGTCACGATTCGGCCAGTCACACAAACACTCATCGATGCGACTGCGAAAGTCATTTCGGCTCAACGGATCAGCGCAGTCGGATTCGAAGCCTCGGCTCTCAGTTACGCCGCGGTCTCTCAGTTGAAGTCCGCGTTGAAAAAGGAGGAACTGGTTCCGATTAGCGGCTTGGTCGAGCCACTGCGGGAAGTGAAAGACGCCGATGAGATCGCGGAGATTCGCTCGGCAATTCGAGCAGCGGAAAAGGGATTTGATTATCTGAGGGCCTCCCTGACGCCGGGAATGACCGAACAAGAAGCCTCTTATACGATCGAAACGGGAATGAGGCGGTTTGGAGCGCTGGGCGCAAGTTTCGATACCATTATCGCCGTCGGGCCAAACGCGGCTCTTCCACACGCCCGCCCCGGAGGGACATTCTGTTCAGGTAGCCCGTTTGTTCTGGTTGATTGGGGGGCGAAAATGGGATCGGGATATGTCAGCGACTTGACTCGCATGATTATCACAGGTAGCATCTCGTCCAAATTTCGGCGCATGTACGAAGTTGTCAAAACGGCCCAGGAGAAGGCGATTGAAACAATTGCCCCCGGTGTGGAAGCACGCCAGATCGATCGCGTTGCGCGCAGGTCGATTGAACAGGCGGGGGTCGGCCCGAAATTTAATCATGGATTGGGGCACGGATTCGGTTTACAGGTGCACGAATCGCTCCGCATGTCTCCTCAGGCAGATCATCTTCTCAAACCGGGGATGGTTGTTACTGTCGAACCTGGTGTCTACTTTCCCGGTTGGGGAGGGATTCGGATAGAAGACGACGTTCTGGTGACAAAACAGGGGAGGGAAGTGCTCTCCTCGGTTCCGAAAGAACTGGAACAGGCGATTCTCTCTTTTTGAGAGAAATTATTTTCACACCTGTGTTACAAACGGTAATAGTTTGCGAATGGCTCGCAAATTACAGGAAAATGTCAGTTTGGTTACGGCGACCTGAATGAACCAGCCGTGCCGGGTTTTTCCGGTTTGGGAACCGGAAAGGGGATCAGGTTCCTGTGGGTGGTTCTCTGCAGAAGTCCGATCCAGTTTCGATCCAAATTTGAGGGCAAGGGCAAACTCGATGCCGCAAAAAGCAAAGTCAACAGGCAGGCAAAGTTCCAACAGTTCTTTCGATCTGGAGCAGTTGCGCGAATTGATTGAAATGATGGAACAGCATGGTGTCACGGAAGTCAATTTGCGACAGGGCGATCAGCACTGGCGATTGCGACGTGGCAGTGCAGAAGGCTCTGCTGCTCCGGTCGGCCCTCCGGCGTATCATCTGGCTCCACCTGTGGCGCCACCTCCGGTGGCGACTCCAATGGCACCGGTTGCACCGACTGCCGCTGCGAATGCACCTGCCGGTGAATCGGGCGAATCGAATACGGATGACGGTTTGATCGATATTGTCAGCCCGACGGTGGGCACCTTTTACGCTTCTCCGAGTCCCGATGAACCGACTTTTGTCAAGGTTGGGTCAAAAGTCAGTGAGGAGACGGTTGTCTGTCTGGTGGAAGCGATGAAGGTCTTCAATCAGATTCAGGCGGAATGTTCGGGCGTGATCGAGAAAATCCTGGTCAAAGACGGGGACGCAGTCGATTTTGGTCAACCGTTATTCAAGGTTCGCCCTGCGTGAGGCAGGTTCCAACCGTTGATTTCCATGATCCCTGTGGACGCCCGCGGGCTCTCACCGATCAGAGGTAAAGACGCACAAATTCATGTTTCAAAGAATACTGATAGCCAACCGAGGTGAAATTGCCCTGCGGATCATTCGTGCCTGTCGTGAAATGGGCGTCGAGACGGTCGCCGTCTACAGTGAGGCCGACCGTGGAGCCCACTACCTTTCCTTGGCGGATGAAGCCTACTGCATTGGTAAAGCCGCTGCCACCGACAGCTATCTGCTGATCAACAGAATCATTTCGGCTGCTGAAATCGGGAACGTGCAGGCAATCCATCCCGGTTACGGTTTCCTGGCGGAAAACGCCCACTTCGCGGAAGTCTGCAGGGAGTGCAGCATTGAATTTATCGGCCCGCATCACACATCGATGGAAAAGTTGGGAGACAAGGTTTCTGCCCGGGAAATCGCATTGAAGGCGAAAGTGAATGTCGTTCCGGGCAGCGACGGTCTGGTCGCCGATGAAGCAACCGCCTTGAAGGTCGCCGGAGAAATCGGTTACCCCGTGCTGATAAAAGCGACCGCAGGGGGGGGAGGCAAAGGGATGCGGGTTGCACGTAATGATATTTCCCTGAAATCGGGATTCAGTGCGGCTCGTCAGGAGGCGGAAAAGTCCTTCAAAAACCCCGGTGTCTACATCGAAAAATATATCGAACAGCCCCGGCACATCGAAGTCCAGTTGATTGCAGATCAACATGGTAACTGTGTCCATCTTTGGGAACGGGACTGCTCGACCCAGCGCAAGCATCAGAAGTTGATCGAAGAAAGCCCGGCCCCCAATTTACCGAAATCTGTTCGGGAAGATATCTGCAAATCAGCCGTCCGGCTGATCAAGTCGGCCGGTTATTACAACGCGGGAACAGTTGAATTTATTCTCGATCAGGATAACCAGTTCTACTTCATCGAAGTCAATGCCCGTATTCAGGTGGAGCACCCGGTCAGTGAAATGGTGACCGGGATCGATCTGATTCAGCAGCAGATTCGTGTTGCTTCCGGAGAGGAACTCGATTTGCAGCAGCGTCAAATCAAGGCGAACGGTTCGGCGATAGAAATTCGCATCAATGCGGAAGATCCGGATAATGATTATCGGGGGTGTCCGGGGCAAATCACCAAGTTGCGGGTTCCCGGCGGCTTGGGGATCCGCTTCGACTCTCACGTGCATGAGGGCTATCGGATCAGCCCCTATTACGATTCAATGATCGGAAAGCTGATTGTCCATCGCCCAACACGAAAACAGGCCGTTTCAGCTGCGCGAGCTGCCTTGGGCGAATTCGAAATCGAAGGTGTGAAAACAACGATTCCGTTAGCCAGGAAAATCCTGGATCATTCGGCGTTTATCGATGGCGAAATTGATACCACTTTCCTGGAACGGACATTCTAACGCTGCAAGCGATCATTGATGCGTCGCATTTATGTATTTCGTTTTTGCACATTCAACAATGTAAAACGGTAAAACGCTGAATAACATTCAACGTCGATTCAGAAAATTGACACCAGGCAAGTTTACTAGAAAGAGATGGTAATTATGAAAGTTGGTATGTTGACCGGTGGGGGCGATTGCCCGGGGCTTAACGCGGTGATTCGTGGCGTGGTGCAGGTGATCCATAACGCGGGGGGCGAATCGATCGGCCTTCTCGAAGGTTGGCGAGGTGCGATCAGTGGCGAGCACATGGTTCTGACTCCGGAAATCACCCGGCCAATCATTTCGATGGGTGGAACGATACTTGGTTCATCGCGAACCAATCCATTCAAAAACCCGGATCAGATCGATGCGGTCTGTCAGACATTCAATGATCTGGGACTGGATGCACTTATTGCCATCGGGGGTGACGATACTCTCGGTGTAGCCAGCAAGCTGTACAGCGAGAAGAATCTGCCCACGATCGGTTGTCCCAAGACAATCGATAACGATTTGAGCGCAACCGATCAGACATTCGGCTTCGATACCTGTATCAACATTGTGACAGAATCGATTGATCGTTTACGGACGACCGCAGATTCTCACAGGCGTATCCTTGTTGTTGAGGTGATGGGGCGACATGCCGGTTGGATCGCCTGTTATTCAGCTATTGCATCAGGTGCCGACTACTTCATGGTCCCTGAACGGGAGGTCGATCTGGATGACATGATCGCTGTTCTTCAAAAAAGGCGGGATGAAGGCAAAAAGCACGGGATTGTTGTTGTCAGCGAAGGTGCACAGTTCTCCAAAGATGGTGGTTATGTGACACAGAATCAGGAAGTCGATGAATTTGGGCATGTTTCGCTGGGTGGGATTGGCGATCATGTTGCAAAAATCATTGAAGCCCGCATGGGAGTTGAAACCCGTTCGGTAACATTGGGACACCTGCAACGTGGCGGTAGTCCGAGTGGATTCGATCGGGTATTGGGAACGCGTTTGGGAATCCACGCCGGTCGTCTGGCTTTGAAAAAAGAATTCGGAAAAATGGTTGCCCTGAGAGGAACGAAGATCGTTCC
Organism: Planctomycetaceae bacterium; assembly: GCA_027000105.1. GTDB lineage: Bacteria > Planctomycetota > Planctomycetia > Planctomycetales > Planctomycetaceae > Rubinisphaera. The sequence continues at coordinate 4,477 of JALTOP010000087.1, forward strand.
GGTCGAACTGAAAGATGCCGTCGACAAAATGCGCAGCCTTGAAGATTCCTTCTTCGATGAAGCAGCCGAGTTCATGAAGTAAATAATGAACCCAATAAACAGCGGCCAGAACGAAAACACCCGCCTCCGGGAAAGAGGCGGGTGTTTTTTCTTGAATTGAAATTGATTCGATTATGGACTGACAATTATCGTTTTGGTGTCTTTTCCCAAAGCGACACCACTAAGGGCGACACTACTGATGGAGAGCCCCAGGATGGCGAAATCGACAATGCGCATTTCTTCCAGCAGTCCCGCTTGTGCCCGAGCGGTAAGTTTGCCGCTGACCAGCAGGACACGCGGTTTGGCAGCCGGTGGAGCAGCTTCTTCAGCCCAGACACGCACCACACCCTCTCCCTGCCCGGATCGTAATTCGTAAATTCCGGTCGTCAGATTGGAAACACGAAATACTCCGTCACGGTTTGTTACCGTCAGGGCAATTTCCTTGTTGTTCTTCCTGATTGAAACCCGGGCTCCGCCCAGAGCTTTTCCCTGGGAATCGACCACAAGTCCTTCAAGAGTGCCGCTCGAATGCAACGCGACATCGTGAACCCGTATCGTTTTCTTTCTGCCTGTTTTCAGCTCCGCTTGCGTATCTAAAACAGGAGCCAGTATCAACGACAGGCAAACACAAGTTCTGAAGATTGATTTCATGGAACAACTCTTTCTCTTTTTCTTTCTTATGACTGCCAACAACACGGAAGGAACCGATGGAGATTGGAAAACAGATTCTTCATAACCGGAACGCTGTAACGTCTGCAGGCTCTGGCCTGCATCACAGCGAGCTGGCGTACGCATCTGATTGGATAACTGAAAAGAAGTGATTGAAAAACATTCAACAACGAATCGGGAAGAGGAGATGGGAGGAAGAAGGAAACTGTTTAACAGGGAGTTTTGCGGGAAAACAGGTCGTTGTATGAATTCCTGCTGTAACCCGAAATGGAACAACTCTACCCGGCAGCAGATTGCCCCTGGGCTTCATACTGATTCAATTTGTTGTAAAGCGTTTTTAGTGCAATACCGAGTTGACGCGCGGTCTGCGGTTTATCGCCACCATTTCTTTCGAGTGCTTTCATGATGACTTCCTGTTCGATGTCGCGCAGAGTACGCGGCTCTTCCTGAGGTGGTTCGGGTGCGACCGCTACTTCCGGTTCCGGTTGACGATGGATGGTGATGCTCTTTTTGTTCGTCACGCTCATCGGCAGGTGTTCCGGGTAGATGGTATGTCCACCGGAAAGAATCACCGCGTGCTCGATGGCGTTGGCCAGTTCCCGAACATTTCCGGTCCAGACATGGGCCTTCAAAGTTTCGATCGCTTCGGGGGAAAGAATGTTGTCCGGAACTTCGGCTCTTTTCAGATGACGGGCCACCAGGCTTTTCGCCAATAGCGGGATATCATCCTGTCGCTCGCGAAGAGGGGGTAACTGAATTTGAAAAGTGTTGATTCGAAAATAGAGATCCTCACGAAAAGTTCCCTCGGCAACCATTTCTTTCAGATCCCGATTGGTTGCGCAGACGATGCGAACATCGACGTGAAAGACGTCATTTTCGCCGACGCGACGGATCTCACCCGATTCCAGAAATCGAAGCATTTTCACCTGCATGTTTTTATCGAGTTCGCCCAGTTCATCCAGAAACAGTGTCCCTCCGTTGGCGACTTCAAACAGGCCCTTTCGGGCAGTTTCAGCCCCGGTGAATGCTCCTTTTCGGTGTCCGAAAAATTCACTCTCAACGAGATTTTCCGGCAACGCACCACAGTTGACCGCAACGAATGGCATTTCCGAGCGGTTTGATTCCTCATGTATTCTGCGTGCGACCAATTCCTTGCCAGTTCCTGTTTCGCCCAGAACCAGAACAGCGGAATCGGAAGGGGCAACTTTGGAAATGGTCTGCTTTACCTGCTGCATGGCGGGAGATTCTCCGACCAGTTTTGCAGTCCCTTCGACCGCCTTGAGACGGGTTTCCAACGCGATCGCCTTGTTGGTCAAATTGCGTCTATCGCTGACACGACGAAGAACGTTTGCAATCGTCACCAGTTTGCACGGTTTCGGAATAAAATCGTAAGCTCCCTTTCGAATCGCTTTGATAGCCGCCTCCATGCTGCCATGCCCGGTGCTGATGATGATCTCCGTCTCGGGCGAAACCTGCTTGATGTGATCGACAACATCCCACCCGCTCAAACCGGGCATTCGCAGGTCGATGATGGCTGCATCAAAACTGTTTTTCTCCAACGCCTTTAGCGCAGACTCTCCATCTTCACAAATAGTGGCATCGTGCCCCATGCGAGGGAGTTCCAGTTTCATGACATCTCGAATCAGAGGTTCATCGTCAACAAACAGAACACGTAACTTGGCAGCGGAAGGCGAATTCAAAGTCTACTCCTTGACACCGAATTACCATAAATAATGGAATAAGACGGATTCATCCATGAATCAGTGGTGGGTCAAAACGTGACGGGAATTTGGAACAACTCAAGTCATTATCAACACGTTGTCGACATTCAGTTCGACGTGAGAAGCGGTTGATAACAGATTCCAGAAATCAAGGCAATTCGAGTTTATGCATTTTTTTTGCGAAGTGGACTGCGGTGTTTAATCGCTGCCGGATAAACGAGCGAGAA
>JALTOP010000088.1 GCA_027000105.1 Planctomycetaceae bacterium
ATAATAGACAACGCATACGTGCCATTTCCTTTTCCTTCAGAAAAAGACTCAAAAAGACTCCCGGAAAATACGACAGGCTGAGTCCGTTTTGCTTAATCTGTTTAGCGGGCATCGCCGGGTTTCGCCGAAGGTAACAAGCCGAGCCGATCCCGATCCGGTGGAAGCCAGGAATATCCCTCACGGAAGTTGAACAGCCGTTTGCCCCTCATTCCATTATTTTTCGACGCGAATGGAACGACGACCATGATAGATACGATTTCGGTAATTGACGGCCTCAATTTTTATATGATAGGTTCCGGGCGGCAAGTTGCGCGGAAGCTCCGCTTTCCACAAATGCGAAGATTTCTTGGGCGCCTTGATGATCCTGAAAGGAGCCGGGTTGCGCCCTTTGAGTAAATCCTTCTCCCGATCGTATGTCTGTTTCAATTTCGGATCGATCTCGGCTACTTTTTTCATCTCGACCCAATCGTTGGAACCGATTTTCATTTTCACTTTTGTTTTATTCGATCCATTGAAAACGTTGGCGTAAACGAAGTCTGTTCCGGCCTCGGAATTGCGGATGATTTCCGGAGCGGAGATTTCCATCTGGTAACTTTTATCGCGACTGGCAGCGAAAAAATCGAGCTGATAATCGGTTCCGTTGAACGAGAGAATCGAATAACCATTCGGGGCACCATCAGCCATCGTCGTGTGTGGGATTCCCCGTTCATCCTTGGCACCGGACCACCAACTGCCACAGACCGTCACATTGATGATGTGATGATGCGGCTTGATTCCCTTCCAGCCATCTTTCTGATCGATCCAGACATGTTCATGATGATGCGTATGCCCGGAAATCGATATGCAGAACTTCCGTTTTTCAATCAATCGATACAGTCCACTGCGATCATTGACATCGATCAGCGGGATGTGCATCATCAAAACGACCAGTTGATCGTTCGGAACCAGCGCCAGATCGTTTTTGATAAACTGCATCTGCTCCTTGCCAATACCGCCTCGGTAATGGGATTTGTTCGTCTTCGCGTCGTGGATCCATTCGATATTATCGACAACAAGAAAGTGGACCGGCCCATGCTCGAAAGAATAGTATGAGGGACCGTAAACCCGTTCGAATGTTTCATTGGCATCCTTCCTGTTTTTGGCATCCAGGTTGATATCGTGATTCCCGATCACATTGTACCAGGGAATCCCCAACATCGCGATCGCCTGGTTATGAGGCTGCATGACGGAAAGATCATCAAATACGATATCGCCCAGAGTCACTCCAAGCGAAGCGTCTGTTCCCACCAGCCCCTCAATGATATCGTGAGACATCCACTCCACTTCATGAACATTACGCGGCTGTGTGTCTCCAAACATGATGGCCTTGAATTCGTCCGGTTCCTCCTGCGGATAAAGTGGAAAATCGATCGAAGCGGGAAGTGGACCGGTTGGAGCAACGCCAGCGAATTTCGATTTGACCGAACCGTTCGGCTTATGGATGTAGTAGAAGCGGGGCAGCATCTGTTTGTTGACAGGCGTCCGCCAGTTGCGGGGTTTGATCACAAATATGATGGTGTCATCATCAACAGGAATTTTGTAGCGGCCCTGCTGATCCGTCCTGGTAATCGTATCTCCGTTGGAGACCCGAACTCCGGGCAACGGATGATCCCCCTTATCGTACTGGCGATTTCCGTTCACATCGTGGTAAACGACGCCTCGAGCGATTTTCGAAAATTCTGCAGAAACCGCCTGTGCAGATGCCTCGTCGATTCCGACAGCAAGAACAGACAAAGCCATAACCAAAACGCTGAACAAAGGACGCATTCATATCTCTCATATTAAGTTATGTCGAAACAGATTAATTGGTCTTGTCTCACCTTAACACAGCCGAGTGGCTAATTGAAACAGAACAGGCAATTATTTTGTTGATCAATTCACAGAACGTTGGCAATGCTGTATTCTGGCCGGACAGGCGAATTCCCGAACAATTCAGGTGGAGAATTATATGGACCGCAGAGAATTTTTGGCAACAAGTTCGCTCGCGATGACAGGAAGCGGGCCGTCTTTTTCAAACGAAAAGAACCGTCTGCGCGTTGCTGTCATTGGGCATACCGGACGTGGGAATTACGGTCATGGAATCGATACCGTCTGGCTGCGTGTACCTGCAACCGAAATTGTCGCTGTTGCGGATGAAAATCTGACAGGACTGACTCAGGCAAAGTTGCGATTGAAAGTTGAAAAAGGATTTACGGATTACCGTAAAATGCTCACTGATACCAAACCGGATCTTGTTGCCATCTGCCCAAGACAACCTGACCAGCATCATGATATGTGCCTGGCAGCAATTGAAGCAGGAGCAAGAGGGATTTACGTGGAAAAACCTTTTTGCCGGACACCAGCCGAAGCAGACGACATTATCGCCGCCTGTAAAAAGCAGAATGCGAAACTGGCGGTGGCTCATCGCAATCGGTATCATCCGACGCTCAAGACGATCGATCAATATATTGCCAGTGGCAGCCTTGGCAAAGTTCTTGAAATACGCGGACGAGGTAAAGGTGACCACCGAGGGGGAGCGGAAGATTTATGGGTACTTGGCTCGCATGTATTGAATCTGGTCAACTATTTTGGTGGGAAGCCGATCTCCTGTTCTGCTGTTTTAAGACAGAACGGAAAACATGTCACTAAAGCCGATGTAAAACAGGGTAATGAAGCTCTCGGCTTGCTGGCAGGGAACGAAGTGCATGCACGATACGAAATGGAGCGGGGCGTGATCGCCTATTTCGACTCCATTGCCAACGATGGTACCAGGAACGCCGGTTTCGGTTTACAGATTATCGGCAGCGAAGGCATAATCGACATGAGTTGCGACATCCAGCCACTGGCCTATCTGGTACCGGGAAATCCTTTTCACCCAACTTCCAAACCGCGGCCCTGGATTCCCATTACCTCCGCGGGGATTGGAAAACCCGAACCCTTAATAAACCTGAACGAAACGATTGAGCATCATGTCGGACCGGTTTGCGATTTAATCGAGGCCATGCAAAAGGACCGTCAACCTCTTTGTAATATGTATGAAGGGGCGACGACTGTGGAAATGATTTGTGCCACGTTCGCTTCACACAGGCAGAACTGTGCAGCGGTAGCATTCCCGCTGAAAGAAAGAGGCAACGCCTTGGCCAAACTCTGATTTATGGCTTGGCCAAAACAGAGTTCTATTGGATCAAATTTGCAAACAGAGCTGGATTAAACCGTGCCTGGATCGAATTCCCGACAATCTGTAAAAACGGCTTTTCTTTGGGATGGTATTGGCTCGAGACTTCAGGAAAATGTAACGCTGGTCTTCGAACAGGGAGTCATCACCGATATCACCGAGAGTTCTGTCGAGGACACCGTCGATCTGGGAAACACGGTTATCATTCCACCTCTGGCCAATGTGCATGCGCATCTGGAATTCAGCCATTTGAAGCAGCCTCTCACACCCGCTCTTCCATTTACCAACTGGATCGGCAAGACAATGGCAGATCGGCGGGCCAACCCCGATGTGCAACGTTCGATTGAATCGGGAATAGCAGAATCCGCCCAGGCGGGCGTGGCTCTGCTTGGAGAAATCGTGACGGACTCGTCAGTCACTTACAAGATAAAAAGTGGAACGCCTTCGTTGGTCCTGTTTCGAGAACTGATAGGACTGACGCCGGAAGCTGTCAAAGAGCAACAGGAGATCGTGGCGGAATTTCTGGAACAGGATCATGGCCATCATTCACCCGGTTGCTTTCATTCACTCGGGCTCAGTCCGCACGCCCCGTACACCGTGCGACCGGAATTGTTGAATCTGTCGATCGAATCGGCTCGGCGGTTCCATTTGCCAATCACAATACATCTGGCGGAAACCCGGGCAGAACTGGAACTGCTCAGAAGCGGGACGGGCGAAATTGTCGGGATGCTTCAAAAGCTCGGTCTTTGGGATCCACAAATGATTGAATCCGGCATCAAGCCGCTGGATTACCTGCGTCATCTGTCCCGGGCTCCCCAAACAATAGTAGCGCATGGCAACTATCTGGATGATGAAGAAATCGACTTTCTGGCCAACGAGCCCCAAATGTCTGTTGCCTATTGCCCGCGAACTCACGCTTTCTTTCAGCACGACAAACACCGTTGGCGGGAAATGCACAAGGCGGGAGTCAATGTCGCACTCGGCACGGATGGACGCGGTTCGAATCCCGATCTCGATTTATGGAAAGAAGCGCAATTCCTGGGGCGAAACGCAACTTCCAGTGAAGCAAAGCAGATTCTCCAAATGGCAACGGTCAACGGTTGGCGAGCGTGCGGCAAACCTGTCCGTATCGAAGTTGGACAACGAGCCTGTTGGACGATGATTCGCCATCAGGGAAACCCGGCAAAACGATTCGCCGACTGGAGTGATATCATCGGACAACAGACCTATGCGGAATCGGTGAATCATGCAGGGCCGCGACTATTGTCCAACTTATAACGCCGTTTGAACCGCGACCTCCTTCCATCCTGTTCCCTGTTTTATCTTCCTGTGCCCTATTCCCGGCGCAAGGCCTGCAGAACCGGTGTGCGGATTGCTTCGGTAACTGCCAGCAGTGCGGCCAGCATGCCGGTCGCAAATACGCCCAATAACAGAGCCGCCCCGCTGCCCCACGGAACATCGGCCCCGCGACTCAGAATTTGAGGCGTCATCGCGATCAAGGCGCACACGGTGCCGATCGTCAGGCCCAGCAGAAGCAGCCAGGCGTTTTCCGCCAGAACCATCACCGCGAGCATGTTTTTACTGAAGCCGATCGCGCGCATCAGAGCGAGTTCTGAACGACGTTCCAGAACATTTCGCAGCATCACCGTTCCCAACCCGAATGTTCCGAGCAGCAAGCCAAGCCCTCCCAATGCCTGAAAGGTGGAAAGATAGGTGTTCTGGACTGCCAGATAATTTTCGAGCCGTTCGCCAATCGGTTCGACATCGAAACCGAGCGTTACCAGTCGCGTTTCCAGAATCCGGGAAATTTTTTCATTCAGGGCGGGATCACATTCAATCAGGAAATAATTGTAGCCGGAAATATCGGGAAACAGATCCTGAAAATTCTCCTGCGACATCAACAGGATTCCCTGAAAGACCGAACCGCCCAATGAACCGACAACTTCCAGTTTTTCCGGGCGATGCAATTCTTCGGGAAGTTTGATCGTATCGCCAATCGCCTTGTGCAACGAATACTGGAGCGAATCCATATCCCCCATCACTGGAATATTTCCCGCTTCGGTTTTCCCGCGAAGCAACTCCCAGGGGGTATCGCCGGGGGTATCCGCAAAAAGAAAACCTCCCCGCTCGATCATTTCATCGGGAACGCCCAAAATGGTGGGGAGTCTTGTCTGATACAAATTCAAACAGCTCGCATCTTCCCCCGGTCGCACGCGGAAGGAGATCATTTTGATCTGGCTGAGCAGTTTCCGAATCGGTGCGTCTGCGGTTCCGTTCAAGCCGAGTTTTTCCTGTCCCTGTTCGGTCGTCAAATCGTACAGCAAGGGACGAGCCGATTCTGCAACCAGAGAAAACCCACCGTTGCCTGAATGAAAATCGGGGAGTTTTTGAGTCGGATCCTGTCGGCCGGCCGCAACGGCGATCACAACAAAAGTCGCAAACGACACCAGCGCGACCGTCACCCCGGAGCGTTGACGGTTCCGATTCGTGTTGCGAACCCCCATCACAAAACTGGCAGAAACTCCTTGTCCCTGCAACTCCCCCAGTTTCGTCCAACGAAGCAAGACCGTGTACAATGTCAGAATTCCGGCCAGTGAAGAAATTCCCGCCACAAAGAAACTGACAATCCGCCAGTTGAAACCTCCAAAGGCTTCACTGGCGGGAATGATTTTCAGAATAACCCCCATCATCGCCAGTAGCGCGATCGCCAGCAGTGTGCTACCGATCCAAAGTCGTGTTCGTGTGATTCTCTGTTGAACCTGTTCTGTCCGATGCTCCGTCATCACGCCGCGCAGCCGATCTTTCGGAGTAATTTTCAGCATCGCCCGCACACCAAGCCACATTCCGGGAATGGCAACGACCAAAGAAATGATCGCACCAAGGGCGAGGCTGGCCGGTTTGATATCAACCAGCAGAAACTTCGAACCAATCGCGCCGATCCACCACGTTTTCAGTCCATAAATCATCACGCTGCCATACAGCACTGCCAAAAACAGTCCCACAACCGTTCCCAGAACAGCGACAATCAAACCTTCCGTCAGAAGTATCTGTTGAATTTTTCGAGAGGAAAAACCGACTGCGGAAAAAAGACCAATCTGTTTAACGCGTGTTTCGATCCCCAGGCGAAACAGCAGCGTAATCAACACCGCAGCGGCTGCAATAACAAAGAAGCTGAACGCAATAAACAGAACCGTAAAGTCCATCGTCCCCTGTGCCGCCTGCAATCCCTGATATTTCACCGGCAAGATCGTCAAGCCCAACCGGCTGATCGGCAAGTCTTCCAGAAACTGCTTGCGAAATTCCTCTTTGGTTTGCTGCAGTTCCTGTCCCTGTTTTTTCGCAATCCTGACCGAAGTCGTATCGCCATATCGGCTTTGCCATAACTGGCGAGCTTGCTCCAAATTCAAAAAGAGTTTCGGGGTTGCCTTATATTCCAACCAGTATTCTTCGTCTCGAAGAGTGATACGCGACATCTCCATCGCGAACGGTTGATCCCAGTCTGCAAATGTTTTTGCATCGGTAATCCCTTCCACGAAAGGCGTTAATCCAGAATCACCAGCCGGGGTCCCTTTCATCTTCAGGATCGCTTTCACACGTAATTTCTTTTCCAGTTCAGGCAGATCGCCTCGCGAACCGACCACGTGATATTTAATCACAATCTCATCCCCGACGGCTGCGTCTAGATCTTTGGCAAGCCATTCATTGATCGCGACTTCTCCTTTTTGAAGTTGCTTGACGGGTTTATTTTGAACATCTACAAAAGGACCGAACGGCGGCTTTGTTGTCAAATTCAGGCCGGCTGCAATGCCGTACATCGAATACTTTTTTGAATTGTTCGCATTACTGATTTCATTCACCAGATAAACCAGCACAGGCGAAGCCTCTGTTTCAATTTGCTCTGCTGTTTGTTCAGCCA
>JALTOP010000089.1 GCA_027000105.1 Planctomycetaceae bacterium
CCGTCAAACTGTTCATAAACGTTTTGATCGTTCGTGCCATTGATCGTCAGAGCCGGCACGCCAACTTCGATCGCGCCGCCCGTTTTGTGGACCTCGGTGGTGAATTGATCGTCACCAAAGTCGAAACGCATTCGCCCGGAGGAAGAACCGTTGCCTTCTCCGATAGTCAACAATCGATCGCCCGCTGAATCAAATCCGGCTTCCAGTTCTGTTGGAAGGTATTCCAGATAACCCGCCGGGTTGAAATGAGGCAATCCAATTGGTGCAGTGAACCGAGAATGATGCGTCAATGCATTCAGTGCCAGGCGAATCGTATGAGTTCCGGTCCCGAGATCAGTGAACGACACATCATTGCCGTTCTGTTGCAATGTGAGACGACGTGAATCGCGGTTATAAGTCTTGATCGTGTAGAACAGGTTAGCTGCCAGGCCGGTTGGTAGCGTGTCATCAGTTGAAACCATCAACTTCTGCCCCACACGAAAATCAGCCAGTTCAGCGAGCACTATTTCATCGGTGTCGATTTCAACAACGAAAGTTGTGCGTTGTTTCAACCCATATAAGCATGGCACACGACCAGTTTCAAAGATTGATTCATCGCCGGAATCGGGAATTCGTGATTCTCCCGTATCGACCACCTTCCAGTTCAGCGGATCATCAAAGTGATTTTTGCCGGCGGAGCGTTGCACTTCCAATGCGTTCCATTTGCCTCCCCGGATGTATTCAGCAGCAGAGAATCGGGCATTCGTCAAATCGATATTGTTTGCCGAGAGGTTCACATCTCCTTCCGATGCCGGAAAAGAACAGAGTAATCCCTCGACCAAATCGCCAATACAGGTCACCACAAACCCACCGGCGACCATTCCCGCCTGGACTGTCGCAGCGGCTGCATCGTACTGGAAAGCGGCCGTTGTGATCACGCCGTCAGTCAAGGTGAAGGTGCCAAAATGAGGGTTGTTCGTCACGCGCACCAAGCTCTGGGAACCGAGTGGCGGGGAACCATCCTGCAATTCTGTGATGGTCACCGTTGCCCCGTTTGTGCCTTCTTGAGAGCGGCTCCAGTAAGCCGTCAAATATCCCTGCTGCTCGAAGCCGGTCAGGTGAGAATCGACCGAGATCATGCTCACATTGGTCCCTGCCAGACTGCCCACAAATTCAATTTCCCAGGCACCGGCACCATAATCTGGAGCGGGACGAACCACCAAATTGCCGTTCAGGACAGGAATTTGTTCCAACACACCCCAGATATCCGGCCCCGGATAGAAAGCCGTTACCGTTACGCCTTCATAGGTGAGCTCAATGTACCCACCTCCCGCGAATTCGCCATCGTCGATCACCAGGCGTTGACGTTCATTGGACACCGCCTCATATTCGTTGACGAGTTGCCATTCAGCCAGGGGCAATTCTCCGAGTAAACCAGCACCATTCACTTCAAAGTTGACCGCAAACGGTGCCGTTACAGAGATGTTGATGGAATTTGCCGTTCCCGTCACCAATACTTCGGTTGCCTGAGGAATGGCCTCGATGAGAGCAGCCTGAATGTACTGGGGGGTGGAAAAAGCGGGGATATTCAATGTTTGCCCGACCAGCGAGGTGAACACTGTCAAATTCCACGTGCCGCCCAGAATTGTGCCAACCAGATCAACCACCACCGTCGACTTGATGGAGGTGTCCGTGTTTGCCACCACCTCTGTGGATACGGATGCCGAGGATCCTGTACCAGCGGTTGTTGTCACAGATAGCCCCGGATCGTCGCTCGTACGCAACACGAGTCGCCGCATTTCGGCCGTTGGAACGTGGTTAGCAATTTCTTCTTCTGTGACGGAAAGAGCATCCGGATAAAGCGTTTGCAACGCTGGGAGGAATGATGGAAATGGATAGACATCTGTCTGCACTGTGACCGTCTGGTTTCCCCTGGTGAAGTAGATCGCGTTGGGGATGTAGATCTGAACATCCAGGACGATCGTTGTCTGATGGACACTTCCCTGCCCGGTGAGGTCCTCGTAACCCAAATCATCCATCAGGACATCGACACTGCGCAGGTTATTGATGACATCCAGTTCCGTGAAATCCCCAACGCTGACATCGAATTCACACAAAATCCCTTCGGGCGATGCCGTACCAGAACAGACGACTTTTCCGGCCCCCACAAATGCCTCCAGTTCGGTCTGTAGTTGGGCGGCTGTCAAATTGTAGGGCAGTTCAGCCGATGTTGTGACACCATCGGTGAGAGCCAACGTGCCGGCGACGGCCAGTGGATCGACAACAAACCGCTGTCGCTCGCCCACCCCGGCACCACCTTCGTTGACAAGTTCCATGCGGGCGACTGGATTCCCCTCTGGCTCCTGTGTGGTGGAAATCGGTGTCCAGTACAACAGCAGGTCGTCACTGATGTCGACGGCACCCGATAATTCCTCGATCAACTCGATTTCGACCCGTCCCGCCTCTCCGTCCACATTGGTCCGGTAGGTGTAATTTTCAGGCCCGAATTGCTCATCCAGGATGGTGACCAGACCTTCCTCGAACGTGACGCCCGCTTCACTGGTTCCAGCAGTCTGTAACTGCGTCGCCCCATCATACAGTTGCAACACGCCCGGTGAATTGATGGCTGCCCCTGTGTCCAGCACGGTGTCAATGACCCAAATCGTGTTCTGTCTTTTGGGTTGCAGGCTATCGATGTTGGCGGTCATCAAGGGGAGTGATTTTTGTGTGCGAGAACCGATGAATTCCACGTCGAACACCGCCGGCCCGGCTGGCGTGTCACGATAATCGACCAGCAACGTCGGTTTCTTGTACGCGACGTAGCCAGTAGACGTAGCATCGTAGATGCTGATTTTTCCGATGCTGCCAGGTTGTGTTTCCAGGTAGAGCATGATGTTGGAAATATCGCCGTGCGTATCCAGCAACTCCTGCACGATCGTGTCCAGGGATGGCGGAGAAATGATCGAGCCGGCGGGCGATTGTGTTGCCGTCCAGAGCACACTGGCTGTTGTCAGGGGACGGCTGCTGAAATCGGCATAATCGAAATTGGCGATCGGAGCCGGATTGGCCTGGTTGACAGCCCTGATCTTCAGATCCACGCGAGCGTTCGCATCGCTGTGTAACACGGCCAGCTGCAATAAGGCCCGCTCGATCGCCAAGTTTGCCGCCACGGCGTTGTTGGCAGATAACTGCACGATACCGGTCAATTCATGCTGAGTGATCGCATCGCCATCCACTTCTTCCAGTATTCCGAGTGTCAGATAAGAGGAAGTCATTTGGACCGAACCACCGCCGGTACTGTAGGCAAATCCGGTATCCGCATCACGATCGGCCACGAAATCTTCCGTCTGTAACGGACCGACTTCTCCTGTCCCGACAGGCCCGGTAACAGTCGCTTCCCCGGCTCCCAGAGCGGCATCGAACGCTGCTTGATAATCCGCCACGGCATCATCGTAGTTTACCGGTCCGATTGATGTGCCATCCAGATCGTAGAGGATGGTCCCACCGGTCGGCCCGCCGCCAAGGACAATCCGCTGGATTTCATTCTGCCCGTCTCGATAATCACGTACTTTGGTCACTTCGACATCCGCCGTCCCACCGCGCAAAGCCGAATCGTCAATCGTCAGATCGGTCACATTTTGACCGGCATACTGTCCTGACCAGGTCAATTTAATTTGTTTACTGTTGATATCTTCAATTGTGACATCGCCCGGATTGATTGCCGTGAGCGTTTCGAGAGCCGCCTGCATCGAGGCAGCGCTGACATCGTGATTGACTGCGACTGTTTCGCCTTTGAATGTCAGATCGATTGTCCCCGTGACTGTGCCGGAATAATTGATCTTTGAGAAAACAAGAACTTCATCGAACTCCGAGGAACCACCATAACTGATCCAAACCTGAAAAGGGACGCCAGCGGTGGAAGCGGTCAGCAGAACACCATCACCAACAACACTTGCGACGGCTGCGTCGAACTCAGGAATTCCCGCCCCATTGAAAGCAGCGGCTACAGCCTCTTTGTCCCACTCGGCTATCGTAATCGTCTTATTGCTGATACCAATTTTAATCTCACCAACGAAACCGATTGGCGGATTGGGAAGCAGCGTTTGTTGTGCGATATCTTCGGCGTCGCCCCGGAAAGTTAATTTTGACATTGTAGCGAAATTCCTTATTTCAAGGGCAGGATCGAATAGTCGCGATCATGCCGAACTTTGAAGTCGAGGACCACAACTTTTTGAAGCTGCTCGGGATCAAGCACGCCATCCTTGAGCAGGTCGAGATATTTCCCATCTGCGTCAAGCAGTTGAGGTTCGACGGCTGGCGTGCCGTCTATTTTGATTTGTTTATACTCGTATTTCTTTTTGGTTTTACCGTTCTTTTCTTTCACCTTCTTTTCATAGACTTCGTAGTATCCCCGGTTGATAATTCGCTTTTGCCAGCCGTCTTCCCGGCTTTGCAACTGCATTTTGAGTTGCCGATACCACACACCCTGATCAAAGACAAAACCGGAAACGGAGAGCGATTTCATTCGCAACTCACCTTTTTGGAATGACTCATCATCAAAAGTAACCGCTCCATTATTGACCGAATTCAGATATCGCCGAAACCAGGTTGGTTTCTCTGGGACATTGACAGAGATATTGGCAACCAACCCAGGGGATTCGACCATCACTTCGGCCAGCGGTTCACCACTGGTCGACACAAATGGCTTGCCATCCAGATCGGTCGGAACCGCGATCGCGTATTCCACCGAGGACCATTCGATAATTGGTGGCCGCTCAAGCGGATTTTCTACTTCTGAATGGAAATCGTTTGTGTAAAAGACCTCTACGTCCCAGAATCGTCCTCCCTTGGTTTGCTGCGTTGCTCGCCTTGAGATCACGCGAGCGTTAAGGCCTGATGGATGCAACTCCCAGCGCTGCGGGCATTCATAGTAATTTTTGACGGTATCGGCTGAATCAAAGCCTGTATCCGTTTCCGCCAGGAATTTACGGCGGTATTCACGCACTCCATCCTTCCCTTCCGCATACTCTTCGCCAGGCAGTTCACGCCAACTGATAACACTCATGCCTTTCCTCCCTGCCAGTTGGTTTCTTTGATGACCGCACTGTTTTGCAGGTATGTAACGATTTTGTTCAGCGATGCGTTGCCGGCACTCATTTTGACCAATAATGCAGCCAGGTGTTTGACCTGCTTCTCTTCTATCGATTTTGGCCGGAATGCAGCGGAGACAATTGCATTCAATCCTGCAGATGATCCCAATTCAACGGCCCGATTTGCTCGGTTCGCCGTCTCTGTTTTCCGTTCTTCCAGTCCCAGCGATTTGACAAGGAGCTTCGATTCCTCATTACGAAATTTGTTTGCCGTCTTTTTATCTACCAAGCCCTGCTTGACCGCTTCATTCAGTTGCTGCATTCGCTGTTTGAATTCCTCAAGCGGCGTTCTTGTCTGGTCTTTTACCTGATCAGCGAATAACTCGAGGCTCCGTTGTTTCTCATTTTTTTGTGGGTTGAGCAGTTGTGATTTCTTCAGTTCATAGGCCCGGTCATATTGCGAGTTGGTAATGTCTCCCCGTTCCAGGGCAGCAGAGAGTTTATCTACAAACTTGTTGAACTTTTCCGCTGGCGTTTCAATATCTCCCAGCACTTGATCGACGAATGATTGCTGATTGAATTTCTTTTCGTCAAAAACAGGGATATCCGGGACAGATGGATCAGTGGCGGTGCCACCGGAAATAACTTTTTTGCCATTTCCGCCAGCTTTGATTTTGTTGATTTCATCTCGCAAAAAATCAAGATGATCACGTGCCTCTCGTAATCTCCGATTCGCCTGAGAGAGATCTTGTCTTGCGACGGCCAAATCACCTTTCATGATCAGACCGGTAGCCCGGTTGTAGACTGTTCCTTTCTTGCTGACCTCTTTTTTTGCGGATTCGACAGTTCTCGCTGCAGCAGCAGCTTCGGCCTCGGCCTTTTTGAGTTCTGCCTGAAAAAAAGCCCTACGCTTCTCAGGATCCTCTATCGATCTCCCTTTTTCTACCGATTTCATTCTTTCTTTTTGTTTTCGGCGTGACAGGCGATTTGACAAGCGATCCGATCGTTCCAACTCATTATTCAACCCAGACAACTCATCAGATAATTGACCAACGGTCATTACCAGAGCAGCTATTGCCAGGCCACCCAAAACAAGAGAAAACCCCGTCAGGGCAGCTGTCGAACCTGACACGATGACGCGAAATCCTGCCATCACTGCACTAAATCCACTGATCAACGTTCCAATGGCTGAGATGGCGGCTCCGGCAACGTATATTGCTGCCCCCAGTGCAGTGACTTTCCCAATTATCACAACAAGATCCTGAATGAGCTCTTCATTCTGTGATATCCAATCAATAGAAACATTCAGGAATTCCGTGACATCCTTGATCAGCGGCTCGAGAACAGGCGTCAGTGCTTCACCAAGTTTTATCATGGAACCTTCCAGGGCACTCATCAGATTACGGAGTTTGCCCCCCACGTTATCGTCCATCGTTTTGGCCATCGCGGCAGCCGCTCCGGCAGACCCCTGGAGCTTTGCTTCCAGTTCACGGAACTGTTTTGATTGACTCGACAGAATCTCTGCCGATTTTGCAGCCCTTCCAAAAGTCTTTGCCATGAATGCCAGCTGGTCCGCTGATGTCATCCCGGCGATGGCTCTGTCCAGGTCCTGCATGATTCCAACCAACGGGCGGATGTTGCCTTTGGCGTCCACAACCTGCACGCCCAATGCCTCGATTGCTTTTCGGGCAGATGGATCGGCTAATTTTTTCATAATCAAGGCCAGGTCAGTTCCTGCCATCGTCGCCTTGATTCCATTGTTCCCCAAGATGCCGGCAGCCGCCGCTGTCATTTCAATTTCTTGCCCGGCAGCCGCCGCAAGTGGAGCCGCATACTTGAAGGTATCCCCCAGCATTTCAATAGATGTATTACTGGACGTGGCAGTCATTGCCATCACGTCAGAGACGCGACCAATCTCCTCGGCAGTCAACCCGAATGCCGATCCTACATCAGAAACGATGTCGGCTGCCGGGCCAAGCTCGATCATTCCCGCTCGTGCAAGATTCAGCACATCAGGAATCGATTCAAGAATCTGTCCCGTGTCAAATCCAGCCATTCCAAGGAACTGCATCGCCTCGGCTACCTGGCTGGCGGAAAAACTGGTTGTCGCCCCAAGCTCTTTGGCTTTGGCGGTGAGCTTGTCCATTTCACCAGCAGTTGCACCGGTGACTGCTTTGACAGCGGAGACTTTATCCTGAAAGGTTGACAACGTCGAAACAACTGGCACTAACCCTGCCATCGCCAGCGTGCCGCCCATCACCATGTTTCGACCGATGGATTTGACTTGATTTCCGAACGCACGCATCCTGTTCGCCATGCGTTTCATCGCACGCTCTGCTTTGCTGGTCTTGGCGTAGACCTCGACGTAAGCGCCTCCGGCGCGTGTATCGCGTGCTGACATCGTTTCCTACTGGTAAAGCGATTTCAGGATGGTGATATCATCCGTTTCGATGTCCGGTTCCTGTTTTGCGTCGGATTGGTGAAACGGATGGAACGAAGAACGGGAAAACGGTTCGGTTTCTTCAGATTTGTGGCAATTGGCCAGAAGCGCCAACAGATCAGAAGTGTGGTCCCACTGATCACGCTGTTTTGCCTCGGACATCCATTCGAGTTCACGCAGTGTGAACAGATCGGGAACTACTCCGACAATTCCGGATAACTCGTAACATCTTCTGATGATGTCGAGTTTTCGATCTCCTTCACTGTTTTCTCGACCAGGGCCGCCTGTGTTTTCTTGATCTTCCGGTATATCGCCCGATTCAGTTCCCGGCGGCCTTTCGGGAAAAAATCGAACAGTTCCTCAATAAACGCATCGCTGGCCCGTTCGATCGCATCGCCACCCAGGCCTTCTGCGAATTGCTCCGGCGTGACGTCCGGATGTTGGCTCTTATCAACCAGTTCCCAAAGCAGATCAGCAAACAAAGCCGGATCGCTTGCCAACTTGATGGGCAGATCAGCATCAAGCAGATCAAACGGCTCGCCTTCTTCGGAGAAAATTCGCCGAACCCGCTTGACGGTTGCCACATTGATGGACAACCGCCATTGCCGGTCCAGATCGTCGTGAAACAATCGCATAGAAAACACCTTGATGAAATATTGTGAACGCCAGCCAACAAGCCGGATTATGGTTCGATATACCACTCGGGGAGCCCGGCGGTTGGGCCGTCCGTCGGCTTCAGTGTGATATCGTAAACAATCCCTTCTTTTCGGGATTCAGTGCGATTCATCTGGAACACTTCGTATTCCGCATGGGGGCCTTCCGCCCCGGAAGTTCCTTTGGCAAAATTCAGGAACCACATTTCAATCGGAGTATCATTCAGGAATGAATCGAGGAAGGTGTCCTTGATTGTGTCTCCCTCTTTGTCCAGAAGCTGGAACTCAACTGAATTTACTTTTGTGGTCCCACGAACCAGATCCCATTCATCACCCCGCGCTGACACATCCGCTTCGTTTTTGGTGAGCGTCAGTTGCACCTGCTCCTTGATGATGCTGATTTCTGTTTCTGCCGCTCCGATCATGGCATAGGCTTTGGCTTTCAAGCCGATTCGCGTGCGTCCCATTATGGATTCCTTTCAGAATAGTTAAGCATCCGCAAACATCTGCGGAAGCCGTGGTTCGATTTTGTTCAAGGCAGGCTGCATGAACGGTCTGGCTTTGTAATGCAGCCTCTCAATAACCTTGTAACGTTGTCCGTTGCGGTCATACCTGGTCTTTTTTCGGCGAGTCCAACCGCCGAATTCGAGCAGCGAAGCCCCACGCTTTTCTGTTCCAGTCTTCTGCCGCATGATTGCAGACGGCCCAATCACGACCGATCCGTTGACTTTGTCCAGTCCATAAAACAGGAATCGCCTCAATGATCCCTCGTGCGAACTGGGCGGACTGCCTGGTTTGCTGATCCCTTTTCGTTTGCGAATCGAACGTTTTGCGGTGAGTCGTATCGATCCGCCGGCTCGGCTGAGATACTTCGCCTCTTTTTTCGAGAGGTAGCGGACCACTCCCGGACGGTCGAAAAACTGTGAGACCCTGACCGTAGGAAGCATGTTTCCTACTTGGGGAAGCTGCATCAGTCCAGATCCTCCCATTCGCGAATTGTGAGAATCAATGCCGAGAAGAAATGCCCGCTCAAAAGCAGTTCATTATCCACGTACGGACGGCTTTCAATTGATTCGACCAGGCATTCATCATCACCAATCGTGATGATCCGATTCCGATTGATGTAATCCCGCACCTGGCGAACTATTTTCAGGATCGCCTTTGTTTCCGTCTCATCTTGGCGGGAAACCCGCTGCTGAAACCCAATCCCGACCAGCCAGTCATTTTCCACGGTTGCACCGCGATCCAGCAATTCTGAGGCATCCAGACCGCCGGGAACGACAGTTACTTTCAGATCTTTCAATGCCCTCAGATCGTTTTCGACAATGAAATCGAATTCAGAAACGAATATTCCCGCAAAATCCGTATTGAGAACGGATACAAGCGTTTCGGCCAGTTGAATCGGGATATCATCGTTCGGATCAATCATGGAGCCGCTTTTTCCTCGATCAGTTCCACATGCAGACGCCAGACCAGACGATGGCGATCAGAATAACGAAAAGGTTCTTCGGATCCTCCGGGAGATACCAGGCGATAAACATAAATCGTACCTCCGGACGTTTCCTCGATCTCATCATCCAGCCCCGGTTCGCCCAGACTCACCAGATCGGATGCATCAACCAGAAAATCCCGCACCTGTTTACGGGAGACATAGCCATCATTTGATTGTTGATCGCGGCGGGTGGTGCCGATGGTGGCCACAAGCGATAACGACGTCCCGCCACGTTTGTATGTGATCGGAACGCCGTTTGTTCGCTTATGAGAACGCCGGGCAATCTTTGCCGCTGTTGCTCCAATGCTCATTGACCGATTTCACCTTACGCAACCAGGGCTTCGGTGTTCGGAATCGACTCCGCAACAACGATTGGAATACCTTCATATTCTGATGGCAGCGGTGCTGGCTGACCGGTTGGCGAGTAAGTGGTACGCGAACGCTGCAATTGTCCCCGAGAGCGCCTGCTCATACCGATCAGGGATGGTTGTTTATCAGACGGGAATAATTCCAGCATCTGGGAAAGCAGGTCATCCGTCAGGCCTTTGCCAGCGTCCTCAGTCACGTTGACAATGCGTCCCACCGAATACTTACATCCGATTTGCAAGCCAAGCCACGATTCGATTGGCGTGTAGTAGACGGGATAACTTTTCCCGTTAGCGTCCTGATGCTTGGTCACGATGGTATCACCAATGTCGATATTTCCATCCTGGCCTGCAATCGCGGTCACGTCAGTTTCATCGTCATTGGTGACGATAAACCAGACCGAAGAAGCGGTGCCAGGCGTTGTTCCGCCGGCATCAATCACCATTTCGCCAGCCAGCGTTGCGACCGAGGCATTATCAACCAAACCAGTAAACCCATCGGCAATATTGCCCGTGCCGTAAAGCATCTGCTTTTCCGCTTCGAAGAACGCCTGGCGTAAATGCCGACGGGCTTCGCGAGCCACAAACGCACCTGGTCCTTTTTTGTGGACATCCGCCAGAGCCTTGTCGCACATCGTGTTGGCGGAGAGGATCTTCAGGTTGATTGTGACCAACTCATCACTCGATTTGTCCACGTCTCGCCCGGTGTTCGGATCTCGAAAACCAACAACCGGTGCACCAATTTCCTTGAGATATTGATGCTGTGTCCCATTCGAGGCAGTGCCGGCGGCAATACGATTGATGATCTGGGCTTTGTTCAACAGGTCAGAGACATCGATATCAGAAGCCCCCGCCGTGTCGATCTTGAGCAGATCAGCCAATGTTTGAAAATTGTCAGCCATTGAATTTGATTCCTTTCAGAGGGGTGAGAGTTGCTAATTCCCACCCGTTTAATAATCACAAAATGAAGTCCGTTTGATTTGAGTGGATTAAGTTTGACCAGGGATTCTGATCGCCGCTTCCAGCCCGGTCTTGCTACTCATTTTTCCTCCTGATTGCGATTCCCCGGAAGAAACAGATTCTGTTTCGCCCAGTTCCATGGCATCGAGCTTCGCTTTCAACTCGGCGATCTCCTTATCTTTCGCCTTCAATTCCGCTTCAAGTTTGCGAGTGTGTCGATCCAACGAAGCTTCCAGCGAAAGTTTTTCGATGAAATACCGTGTTCCATCTTCCGACCCAAAGCGTTCCACGTACAACTCCAGTTCGGTGCGGACATCTTCGCGGGACTTCGCCAGGCCAGTCTCTTTTTTGCTCGGTTCCGTTTTTTCCCCCTCCGGTTTTTGGAACTTGGTATGTGGCTCGGTTTTAGTTCCGGCCCCTGAACCCTGATTGCTCAGGTCGGTAGAATCGTCCGTTTTTGTTTGATCTGTTTTTGTGCCTTTACCGGGCATTTCTTCACCTCCTGAGATTGAAAGTTCAATAAATTGATCACGTTTCGACATTTCGGTCGACGTGTTCGAGTCATAGCCAAACGGGCAGACCGCCACGCCCATCAGTTTCCATTTTCGAAAGATTGTGAGCGGCCCTGTGAGTTCATCACCATTGACCTGTGCGGTTCGGCCCTCTGGGATATACTCGGTTTGTAGTCCTTCGTGCGAAAAAGTGATTGAGGCTTCGTAAGGAATCCCCGCTTTCGCTTTCAGAGCCACTTCCGCCGAACGATCTGTTTCCGCCGCCGATACAACCTGTCCGGAAAGCTCAAGCCCGTAATCGGTCACCTCAAACTGATCACAGTATCCCAGCACTTCCCAGCTATCATGACAATAATCGACCGGGATTTTTTCCTTGTGTTCCATCCCCTCGAAATCGTGAATCATTCGCCCCCAATACCAGTGGTCCAGTACTTCTTTCGAGCGGGCCTGCAGTTTGATCGGCCACTGATTTTCCTGATCTTCTCCAGCCATCAATAAAGTGGCGGGGGCTGAAAGAGCAGTCACGGGCACTTGTTTAATTGTTTGTGTCATTGGATTTGTTTTTCTCTTTCTTTTTCTCAACCGAGAAAGAAATTGGAACGCCTTTCGAGGCGGCATAGGCTCTCGCCTTGGCGATTTCGTCGATATTCTCAAAGAAATCGCCGCGTCCCCGCTCTTTACAAATACGCTGCGGGGTGTCCAGACCAGCACCGATCGCCATGACATCCCCTCTGATTTCCTTGGCAGGATCCCACCAGGGAATTCCATCCGCGACCCATTCCCAGGTTAAATCTGACAGCTTCATTCCCTTTGATAGCTCAATTTCGCCGTTGAGCATCCATGTCATGATCATGTATCGGGTAATCTCATCGAGAATTCCCTGCAGTGTTTCACGGCGGTCTCGGCAAGATCGTTCGTAATGCTGCAAGGCTCCCCGCGATCCGAAAAAATTGGTGAAGTTCTCAGAATAAAACGAAAATGGGATATCGAGCGATTTCATGGCCAGTTGCAACATCGTCAGCGTGAATTCCCGGAACTGGTCGCTTGGTTGTTGCGACTCGAGGAATTTCGCATCATGTCCCGGTTCCATATCGAGGAAAGCTGGTCCTTTCCCGAAATCGACATCGTATTCCGGTGAATCGTCCTGATCCGCTGGCGTCTCATCATCCAAATCGACGCCAGTTTTCGCATTCTTGTAATGTCCGTACCCTGAATCGGCTTCTTCTTCCAGGGCGGCAATATCTCGCGTGATCGCAAACGCAAAAAGCTGGGAGATTTTCGCCCGGCTCAAGGCGTAATCGAAATTCTCATACAAGTCACGCATCGTATTCAGGGCGGATGAGAGCGGCGATACCCCACGTACCTGGTCGAAATTATCAACGAAGCCGTTATGCCAAATCATGTTCTTGGCAGGAACGATTCGCTCTGGAATCATTCGCCGACCTTTGTCCCGTTTGTAGATGGAATACGACAGGTGCCGATAAGCTGAGTCGACCTTGATTCCCTGTACCCAGCTTTCTACATCTTTTTGACCAGGTAAATCGGGATTTCGAATCCGATCTCCTTCGATCCCTTGAAGCTGCGAGATACGTTTTCCGTTGCGTAGTTTTGAGACCTTGAGGAATCCACAATCCCCATCTACAACGGATTTTGCTTCAATCAGGCGGATCATTTTCCGCAGGGAGAACCGTGCAGAAACATCACAATGCTTCGGCTTTGACCAAGCCTTTAGTTTTTGCTCGATCTGTTTATTGAGATTCTCATCACCGGATCGCATCTGGAAAGAAAAACTGGCCACATAGTCCAAATGCTTGCGGACGATCCAGGCGGCCAGGGCGAAATTGCGGCGTAGATCGCGAGTATTCGACATCAGCCGCCGGCGTTTGTTACGGTCCAGAACCAGATCCTCGGTTCCAAGATCGAGCGGGGGAGACTTGCGACGGTTGCTGTTTTCAGCTGCTGCGTATCCCAATCTCGTCCCCTTTTCAGGGATGCTGAGAGATTGACAGTTGTCGGTCCAACCCGTGTAGATAAATGAATGAATCATTCGCTTCCCAAGTTAATGCTGCCGATCCGTGGGCGTTTTTTCTTCTGCCCGCTCAGCCGTTTCAGTTCCGACAATCGCCGGCGAAGATGCTGCAGATCCAGACGGACCATCTGGCCATCTTCCATTGTTTCGGTGATACCGGAATTGAGGATGTCCTCAATTTCTGCAATTTCCGTGCTGTAATCGACGGCCATTTCACGTCCTGTTGTGATAAGTCCGGTCAACTCGTGACTGCAGGCAGCACTTGCAGCGAGTCCACTGCAATAGGATATGTGTTGCCGGTTTGCCGTCTGGAGCCAATCCAGAAGTTTCGATCTCTTTTTTCTGCTGATACGGGATCCGTTCGGTTGAACCGCATTTCGGACACCTGGTCGCGGTTGTATCCGCTGAGGTACTTGTCGTGCTCTTCTTACTGGTCCGCTGTTTTGTAGTCCGAGATGTTTTTTTCTTTGTCGTTCTGGTCGCACTCATAAGTATTTCACCTTCCCTTTTTTCTTGGTTGTTATTTTCCCCTGCCTGACGAATCCAGGCGGATAAATCCCCATTGTGTTGGCCAGTACGCAATTGCCCACAAAGCAATCGAACCAGTGGTTTTCAGTCACTCCCGGTGGCGGTGCCCACTCGGTCACGATTCGCCCGCTGATTTTGTCTTCGATATCTCGCGGTTTCTCAGCAGCCAGATGTTCCGCCAAAAAGCTGTGTCGATGTTGCGGCCCGCCATAGAGCGTCACGCAGCCCGTTTCGCCAATCGGAGACGAAAGCCGCCGCATCGCCTGTGATTTCCAAAAGTTTGTGTCATACATTAAGTGTCGGATTGTGCGTCCTTTGGCAGGGGGAATGGTACATTCCAGGCCCCGCCATTCCCCCTTTTTCTTTTGCCAGGCAGAAATTGGGCGTCCCTTGGCGGTGACCGACTTTCCAAAGCTGGGAAGCATCAAACCGCCATTGGGTGACTCACGGATAAACGAGCGGATAATGTGCGTTGATTCTCCCCAGGCTGCATCGATCGCCAGGCGTTGCACGCGCGATCCGCTCCCGTCATCTCGTTTGTAAGTTCTTCCGAGGATCTTGTCCGTCAGTTCGATTAGCCCCTGGCGTAACGCGACCTCGAATTTTGCTTTGTATTTTTTTTCGAGCGTATTGCTGACCCGCTGGGCGACGAATGTTTTCCGGCGTTGCTCCGGGAAGGTACCGTAATCGATAATCCACCCGGTGTATTCATCCGCCCAGGCAACGACCATCCAGTAGAGCAGTCGGCGTTGCACATCGATAAACGACGTCAGCAGCTGGGCATCTTCAGGAACCTGCCGCCGTTCATACCCGTTCACCTTCTGGGCGATTTCTGAGGCGGTCCAGTAGACTTCGCCAGATAGATCCTCCTCGATCGGTTGATTCTGATATTCCGAAGCGAATGCCTGAGGATCCCGCAAGTAGATATTCATTGCGGATTGAATCGCGGAAATCTCACCTTTATTGAATCGGTGTTTCCAATAAACTTCCGCTCCTTTATCCATCGCTTTGCGATTTTTTTTATAGAACTTGTTTGATTCGACATGCGGGCGATCCTCGACAAGCTCAGATGCTCTTATGTCGGAGTATTGCTCCCACAATTTCATGTTCTTTGGCATCGACTTAATCATGCTGATCCGGATGCCGTGCCACTCCGGGTGCAGCTTCCGATTCAGCATCTTGTCCGCCAGATCATCCTGGTAAACCACGGTGCAGGTCATCAACACGGAAATTGTTTTCCCAGGGCCGGACATCCCGAGTAAGTCAGCTGAGATGATTTGCTCGCGATCCTGATTCTGTTTCGGACTACCAGCTGATTCGCGTGTTTGCGGATCATCAATCAGGACAATTGAAGGACGAATGACCGTTCCATCCTGCTGGGTGTATTGCCCACCTCGCACCGCCGAAGTAATTCCCCCGACTTCCAGCACCGCTCCGGATGCTTCGGAACCTTTGATGGTTGGAAGAACAACCATGTCTTTATTGAAAACGATATCAGTCGATTGTCCTTTGTACGTTTGCCCCTTGGCTCGATTGGCGATCCGTTCCAGCTTGCGGATCGGGTAACAGATTTCCGGGAAATCCTCGAACAGCAGTTGGTTCTTTTCCAGTTCCAACTTCAATGCGTCCAGCATCTTGACCGCTTTGCCGGAGTCCGCACAAATCAACATCGCGTAGCTTTGGTGCCCGCAAACCAGTGCCCACAAAACAGCCCTTGCACAGATGGTCGATTTCCCCGAACCGCGAGGCATGGCGACTGCTTGCAATCCGCCATCAATCACAGCCGACTGGATGAGTTTGATCACGGTCAGATGGTCGGGAGACCAGGCGATTGGGAAGGCGTTCGGGAAATAGGTTTCCAGAAAATACTTGAGCGACTTTTTCGCCCTGTTCTTTCGGCGTTTGTTCTTGACTGCCGGGATGGTACCGATCGAACGACCAGCCGCAGATTGTTCTGCTTGGCGAGCCGCCGTCCGTTTTTTGTGCTCGTCATACGAACTCATCCGGCACCCCACGAAAGAAAGTGTGCTTGATATACCCGCTGTTCCCTATGGGGGACGGGCGCAAACCCTGGAAAAGTAGTACCTATTGAGCGATCGGCTACCAATCAGAAGGGTGGCTTGCCGATTGGCGGCTTGGGGATACCGAGGTGATTCTCGATGTGGTCAACGCGATCTTCCAGTTGCTCGTGACTGCCAGTGAGCTTCTCAAAACCTTTGACGATGTCGCACATCCGCTGATACATGGCACCACACCAGAATACGGCACCGGCGATCAGGCCGACTACAGTAATGAATTCATAGAGGGAGAGACCGAACATCAAGATTCTCTTTCCTTACTCGCGAAACCGGATGCAACCTGCAGGGCAGATAGATTAACCCCGTCACTACTACGCACAATGTGACCCAGCACGCGACCAAACGACATCGCATCTCCAAATTTGCCGTCGGCGTCGATAGGGACAGAAACGCTCACGTCCTGCCCCTGTGCTTCTTTTTGCAGGTTCTTCTTTGACTGGATTCCCTTGGCTTTCTCAACCAAGTCAGTTGTCCGAGTCTCCGGGGCCCAGCAATCCAATAGCCGGATACGGATGGTTCGCTTGATCTCCACCTCGACAGTATCTCCGTCGATGACCTTGGTGACTTTGGCGGGAAATGTCAGTCCAAACATGGCAGGGCTTTCGATTATCAGAAAGCAAAGCGTGGTAGAATCTGAGAGGTTTGCAGGTCAGATTGGGAGCCACCACGCCTTGCTGAGGAAGGGCACATTACGCTTTCGGTTTATCGTCTGGTTTCGCTATTTCAGTCCCCACGACATCATCTGCCATCGCTTCAGTTGCAGTCGTTCCTTGGGCGATACGCCGGCGGTTCTTCTCACCGCCACGTTGCTGCAGCAAGGCGAAAATGGAATCGAGCAAAGCCAGAATCATTGCCGATTGGGATTTGGGGATGGTCGTGCCATATCCCTGGCAATCAAGGTTCGATGTTTCTTTCACGGCCCGATCGATCATTGTGACCAGTGAAACCAGGTCCTTGTTTTTGCGGTCTTGCACCTGGGGAATATTGGGATCGGCACCACTGAAATCATACGGCAATTCGTTTTCATCGCCGATGGAAGAGGGCATCACGACATCATCTTCCGATATCGGTTTTCCTTGTGTGTACCGTTCCAGGAGAGTCTGCGATTCATCGGCGGCATCTTTGTCTGTCTTGGCATTTAACGCGATCTGATCCGCCAGTGACTTCTCCGTCGTCACAATAGCGATCGTCTTGCGGATACGTCCGGCTTCATCGGCAAATAGCTGGTTGAGCGGATCGTCCCAACCGCCTGCCGAGTCCCACTCACCACGCAAGCAGATTTGTTCCCGCCACGCCATGAAATCACTGATAACCTGACGGCAACCCCAGTTTTTGACATTCTTCCTCGTTTGAGCAAATGAATTGTTCATTGTGATCCTTCACACTTGATTGTTATCGATAGCATACTTATTGGCGATCCACTGCAATTGGCTGACGCCCACCAACTGATCGCCAAGAACTCCCGTTTCCCCTCTGGCAGCCCGTTGTACTGCCTCCCGGTAGAGATCCGGGGCCGGGATCTCTACATACTCATCTGAGCCATCATTTTGCACCACGTTCCCCCGGTAGCCTCCTACCGGCGGGGGGCGTTGTTCCTGATAACGACGGTGTTGTTGCGGCGATTTCTTTTTGCGACCAAACAGGAACCATCCAGCGTATCCGGTGAATGCTGTCGCAATGGCACCACCCACGGGCCCAGCGTACGCGGTTCCCACAAGTCCAGCCAAAGGGGTGAGCACTTTTGTAATCCAGGGAGTTTGATTTTTTTCATCGGTCCGAATAGCAGCCGGCTTGGTTTCACTGGGTGGGCGAGACGGTGGAGCTTGGGGAGGTTTCTGCTTTTTTTTGTCAGCAATCTGCTTGTTCAAATGGTCGATTACCTGATTGAGCCGGTTTTCAACATCTTCCATTCGTTCTGGCAGATCGCCAAGATCGCCAACAGTTCCAGGTGGCCCGGGGGGGCCTGCTGGACCAGGCGGACCGGACATCCCTTGTGGGCCGGGCAATCCACGAATTCCCTTTTCTCTGGCAATGGCACCCAACTCAACTTCCAACCGCTGGACCGCAGTTTTTAGTGCACTGAATTCATCGAAGGTTACCGTGTGCTGATAGCTTCCTGTGTATCTTTTGGGGGTCGCACAGTTAGGCAGACGGTTAGTGTAGGGAGGGCGACTCGCGTAATTTTTCTGAACTGTTGACTGGCACTTCCCTCTTGCTGGCATCAAGCCAACGACGATCAGCATGATTAGTAGACGAGAAACCATTTTACCCCCATTGTTTGTAGATCAACCGATACGCTCCCGTACGCGTCAGGTCACGCAGCAAGCCACCCGGTGTAAACCGCCTCGGATCAGCACGGTTTTGTAGTCCGAGTTCCTGCATAAACCGCGAAACAATCTCGCTGCAAAATACGTCTTGTTCATCAACGCCAGGACGCAGCAATGAATAAAGGTACGAAAATTTCAGCAACCGGGTGCCTGAATACATCGCCCCGTCGAGCAAATCCATTGCGTACGAAAGCCGATGATCCAGTGACATGCGAAGTAACTGCGAAAAGCGGGCCTCGTCGAACGCCAGTCGAGCGAAGCTGGATAGCCGAAAGATGGCAATGCCACCACATTTCCCGAGATAATCCGCTACTCGCCTGTTTGGTTCATGCACCTGAAAACCAGAGACTTTTTCACCGGCATAAAGGCACTGGTGATGGCATTTTGTGGTTGATTCATACCATCCCAGTGCCCCCTCATATTCACCAATAATAGCGACGTGTGACGGGGCATATCTCAACGCGGGATTACCGAACGGCCAGGATGTTTTCAGGCTGATGAACGTTGAGACCGGATCCGCTCCCCAACATGCGACGATGTCCCCCACCCGAAATGATTGATCAGTTTTCATTGTTCATTACCTGTTGATATTTAAGGCGAATTTCAGTAGAACCCGCCCAGATGGACCGCATGGAAGCCTCCCACACCAAGAGAAACCGGAACGTGAAATCCATTTCACGCCCGGCCTTTGATTGGTTAACCGTCTAACACCTACGGTTTTGTTGTCCTTTAGGTGTATCCTCCTGGGAGAATCATCCGACATGATGTCAATCACTGACTTCGACGGAGAGGCCGTGCAGTTGCCACGCGATCAAGCACGCTTTGTATTTGAGATCTACAACGAATGGGCCGGTAATAACCGGCACCGACTGCGGCAACTGGCGATTTTACAGTTACTGGGCAACGGCTGGGGAAAAGCGGACATTTCCCGTGCGATGGAATCAAACCGATCCAATATCACCCGATCCATTAAAAGAGCACGAGCCAGCCTGGCTGAATTTGCCCGGAAAAAGGGTTACAATCTCGACCCGGGAGAACATGGTATCAAGTGAAACTGACCCGATTCCAAACGCACGTCCTGCAAGTCCTGCGAGCGATCGGACCGGCTGACTACGACGGCATTCAAAAGCATTGCCACCAACACCGAAAGGCGATCCGAAAAGCGGTTTATCGCTTGCGTTCTGTTGGTTTGGTGAATCGCCTTGGGCAGCTGCACGATGTGAGCGAGCAGGGAAGGGACTATCTATCCCACCAGGCTTCGTAATCTTGGAAACTGAGCGATCGCAGAGAGTGTAAATCGATCAATGATGTTGCCGTTTTTGTCGAGAAACAACACCTCTGAAAAATTAGCATGAGAAAAAGACAACAACTTTTCACCAATCCTACCCAGTTCGTCAATGCCACCAACTTCGATTCCAAGCTGGAGTTTCCCGTTCAAAAACGCAAGTTCGGCTGACTGTGTGAAAAGTCGGATCACTTCGTCTTCAAGGTCAGAAGTGTAATTATCGGGATTAAAGTTCGGATCAATTGCGAGAAGACTAAACTTATCCATTGTGCAAGCCCCATGTTTCAGTGTTGGCATTGATTAACGACTTGACGAATTTCCATTGCGTGTTTTGTTGGATTCGCCGGTGTACTCCAAATCGACTTTCGGCAACCACCACGTTGCCCGAAAGAGCAGAAAAAGTGACCAATCCTCCGTCTCAAACGTCACTTGCGGGCTGAAAACGGCAGTTTTATGAAGTTGAATTCGCTGTTTTTACGCTGTTTTTGACTCTTTTCGAGTTTGTCCCGTCAACTCACCAAATCGTTCCAGGAACTGCCGCTCGGCATAAGCGGGAGTCCAACGCTCAATTTCGATGTCATACGCCAGGAAATCGTCCTCTGATTTCCACAAGGCTGGAGCCGGGCCGAGAAGGTGTTTTCTTTCGGTTTGCAGCATTCGATTATCGGTCACGTGCACGCAATCGGGAAACGGATAGTCCAGGTTGAACTTCTCTGCGATTGCTTCCAGGATTTTATTTTCGAGTTCTTCGAAAACCGGAAAACATTTTTTAATCGGCCTGGGCAAATCAACCAGGTACGCTTCAGCCGCATCATGCAGCAGGAACCAAAGAGCATCATCACAATGATACGATCCCAGCACGCAGTGTTGAGCGACTGAGTAGAAAATTTCGCAGTGCCCACTGAATCGGCACGTATTGGAAAGTGCATGGGCGATATCAAAAATGCAAACTTCTTCAGAATCGGGATCGGTCGGGTAAAACTTTTCGCCAGTGTAAGTCTGGATCCAGTTATTCCGGTTTCGTTTCAGTGTGTCTAACCCCTGATAAAGTTCTGCATTGAGACGATGAGCCACTTCCCAGGCATCACGTACATCGTTGAACTTTGCCGGCACGCCCGTTTCAAATCGATGCCAGATGCGCGGACCATAGGGCGAACAAAACGAATCCCGCACCACC
Source organism: Planctomycetaceae bacterium (assembly GCA_027000105.1). GTDB lineage: Bacteria > Planctomycetota > Planctomycetia > Planctomycetales > Planctomycetaceae > Rubinisphaera. The sequence goes on from JALTOP010000089.1 coordinate 20,916, forward strand.
ATAAAGAGACCATTTTGATCGACCACAATCCACGGCATGTACTCATCAGTTTTCGCAGCCATCACATCCCCCTCTTTCAGCGAACGAAGAATTATTGAGCTACTAACCGGCATTAAGTGGTCCGAAGCGGCTCGCTACGTCACGCTGGAAGTCTTCTTTGATGGAGTTCCATTGCCAGGCACCATTACCAGCAATTTTGATGTCTGATCCGGGATCGTAATTGTGCTTTTGCTGGACAAGAAAGCGATCCCAATAACCACGTTCAGAAAGTGGTCCGTGGAACAGATGCAAGACATCACCGGGCACAGCAGTAACTTTGCCTCCGAGTGAATGATCGGCCTGGGCACACCATTTCATGGCTGCATGCCGTAGCATCGGGGAAGCTGATTTCGTCATCGACGTTTCATACTCCTGAAAAAATGCGTGTGTCATCCAGGCATCACCGCTGCCTGTGATGTCCCTGTCGAACAAGCCACCCCATTGATCGATCTGCGATCGGCGGGCCGCCCAGGCGAAGCCCGGATGCGACTTGTCGGCCCCGGCAACCAGATAACTTCCGATACTGGCTGATGAGGGGCGTGATTTTTCTACCGAGCCATTCCGATCGAGCCAATGGCATTTCTGGAACATTTGCACTACGGCATAGGACTCCAACAGCCTTTCCGTTTCCTCGTACCAGGATAGATTCGTAAACAGCACATCACAATCAATCCAGGCTACGTTGTTATACCGCCTCGGCAATCGCCGTATCCCCAGATTGATCAGGCGTTCCTTCTGCCACAGCAATTGAGTTTTCTGGCAGCCATTCACTTTGAACGAATTGCGGATGGAAAACTGCCCAGAAAATGACATCTCCACGGTATAAAGGGGGACCGGAGCAATTGAATCGGCAAATCGATAATAATTTTCTATCTGCTGGGTTAATCCGCACGGATTGAAAAAACATGTCACGACAGCCAGCATTCCCGGATTCCCTTCAATAGTTTCTGATTCAGCATCCAAAGACCGATAAATTCTTCACGGTAATCATCACCCAATTCATTGAACTTTTCACGATGCCACGATTTTGCCTGTACCGCCGCATCAGCAAGCTCTTTTGCTGAATTGAATTGTCCCAGTGTGGTCACAGAAGCCCACGTTCGCGGGGCGGCTCCCAGCACTGCATCAAGGTGCCTGCTTTGCTCTTTCGCATGATCCGCAGCACGTACGTGCCACAACAGGGAATCCTTGAATTGCTCATCACCAACGATGTCACGATAGTTCGGTGTCAACGCATAGCCGTTTGTGATGTAGAAATTTGCGTCTCCGCAAGTATTTTTCACATATCGATGCGGACATTCTATGCGATCAGATTGCCAACTGATCGCCGTTGTATCAGCTTGAATTTGATTTCTGATCACATGACAAATCTGTGGGGCCAACCAGTCGTCATCATCGATCGGAATCACAACAGCATCGTGAAAAAGTTCCGGTTGCCAGCTTCGGACGGACACAATCGAGTCAAGCCCTGAGATTCTCGCCCAATTCTTCCTGGCAATTATCTGCAGACCGTATCGATAAACATGGTAAGGCATTTCAAAGACTTCGTCCCACCATTGCAACCGATCTTCCCAGCCATCCCAGGGAGCCGTCAATAGATTCTGGCCGTCTTGCCAATCACTCATTGAACGCACCCCGAGAATAATCGGTGCCGTTTCGATTGGTCTGCGTCGTGATTTCGTCGAGTGAATCTGCAACAGTTTTTCGGGGGTGGTGTGATAATACGGGAAGGGCGAATCCGGCACGTCGCAACCGATCAGGCTACATAGCTTATCCCAGCCATCGCCGGCTGCCACGTCCATCCAAACAAGTCGATCTTCACTCTTTAGATTATTGTCGATGACACATCGAATTCTCCGTAACTCTTTTCGCCAGGCAACTGTATCGATCTCTTTCCAGTTGCCGGCATCCATTACACGATTATGCAAACAATGCACAATCCGGGAGTTGATCCAGCCATCCATACCGCGACTCAAACAGAGGAAGCGAGGATCGTCAAGGGCGTTTCGTATTTCGTTCATCACTTCGTAATAAGGACCATCGAGAAAGACATCGTAGTTATCCAGCTCATCAATCACCGGATCGAGCAGTTTCGATTCGTTCGCCTGGACTTTCAGGGCCTCGCAAATCCGTTCCCCTTTCTTTCGATCATGCAGGACTCGCAAGCCAAGACGCTGGCACGCTTCCGCAATGCTGACCGTTCCGGTTTTATTGGGACCGATTCCGAAGATTTTCATTGATCATTGTTCCTTTGGTCTGACAATTGGCAATGCCAGATGGTTTCCGATAGCTGGCGGTTCGGCAATAACTCATCCACCGCTTTTTGCACACCCGGCCAGGCATCGCAATAGTCATGCCCGCAGATCGTGCCATTTCGCTCCATCAGGTGCAGCCACTTCCGTATGTCGTTTCGGCAAAACTGGTAGCTATGGTTGGCATCGATGAACACGACAGAAAAAGAGTTCCCGTAATACAATCGGCAAGCCTCGTCCGTTGTAGCACGCACTGCCTGCAAGGTGATCTCTCCCCGGCGTTCCCGGTCCAACCGCTGCAGCACGTCGAACAGGTTGGTGCCACACTCTTTCCGGTTTTGCCAATTGGAATCAACCGATACAAGTGATGCCCCAGCCGGCAACGCCAGGCCGACAGCCAACAGACTGCGACCGCAATAACTGCCGAGTTCCACCCACGATGACCATTCGTATTGGCTCTTCGCTTTTTCGACCAGCCAGGTCAGTTCCTTTTTGGTCATCCAGCCCGGAATCTTTGCCGCCTCATGGACGATGATTTCTGTCTTCATGCCTGCACAACTTCCTTCCGTAACCGTTCCTGGGCTTCCTGCAGAAGCTTGATGTCCGCTTCTGCCAGCAGCGGTTTTTCCTCGACTGGATCCTGTTCCTTGTCTTTCGGCAACAGCCATTCGTCCGAATATGCAACTTCGTCGGCATCCTCGAATTCACAAAGATCGGCTATTGGTGTTTCCTGTTCGCCAAAATCAAGCTTCTTGATCATCGCATGCGCTTTGTCATCATCATCACCATTGGCTCTTGTACGCCAGGTCTTGTTATTTCGGTCTTTATTGCCCCGAAGCAGAAAAGTAAGCAGCCCCGCTTTGGAAGCACATTTTGTATGCGTGATGTGGATCATCAAAGCAAAGAAACTTCGGCGATCCGCATCGCTGCCGTTCGCAATCCCTGCTTTGAGGACTTGCTCATATCGCTTCTGGATGGCTTGCGCATCACGGAATTCCCAATCTTGCAGATCCTGAAAAGAAAATTTCTGTAAAGAACCATTTTGAGAACCATCATTTATGGTTTTAATGGTTTGATTTTTATTTGGTTTATGATGGTTATTATGGTTCTTTGATGGTTGGCGCAGATGATCCC
>JALTOP010000090.1:0-1095 GCA_027000105.1 Planctomycetaceae bacterium
TGGATATTCGTGTTGTAGTAGGCGAAGTTGCCGTTTTTCCGCTCGCGAACACGATTGGCCAAATCGCCCAAGTCGAGTAAATCGGCATGCTGATCGAGAAACAGACCATCTTCGATACTGAGACGCTGTTCCGCTTCAACCTTTTCGGTAATTTCCTGAAGACGGTTTTCGTACTGTGCTGTTTTGTTGAAATTGCTGCTCATGATTTTGTCTGTAGTTGATGAGATGTGACTTCGTCGAGGAAAACAGGGCATTGCAGAAACAGGGGTTTTACGGAAACCGGGGCCGTAGGTGCCGCCGTGCGTTTCCTCCTGTTTTAATCAGCAATGCGACCCTCTCCCGTTCGCCTGCGCAAATACACTTTACAGCCCGAACCAGAGGTCCGCAATTCCGAACAGGAGTAAACCGATACTGATCAACGCATTGATATGGAAAAAAGCGACGCCAGCTCGTGAAAGGTCGTTCGGCTTAACGAGCCAATGCTCATAAAACAACAACCCGGCGACGATCACGGTTCCCGTCAGGAAGATCGTCCCCATTTGGGTTACCTTCCAGAAGTAAACAAGCGCGACGACACATAAAAGATGGCTCACCGCGGCAACTCGTAATGCTCCGGGAATTCCGAGACGGGAAGGGATGCTGTGCAGACCGGCATTACGATCGTATTCGGCATCCTGACAGGCGTAAATGATATCGAACCCGCCCACCCAGAAGAAAATGACGGCTGCCAACGCAACTGGCGACCAGGCAACGGTACCGGTTAGGGCAATCCAGGTGGCAATAGGTGAAAGCATGAGCGCAGCCGCAAGCCAGTAATGAGCGAACATGCTGAAGCGTTTGACGTAGGAATAGCCAAGCAGAAAAGCGAGCACGGGCACTGAGAGCAACAGAGGCCATCTGTTCGGCAGAAAAAACAGCGTGGAAAGAATGAAAAGAAGGCTGCTGAAAATGGTAAACAGGAGAACCGAGCGGGCGGAGAGTTCGCCTGCGGGAATATGCCGGCCGGCTGTGCGCGGGTTCTCGGCATCAATTTTTCGATCGACATAACGATTAAACGCCATCGCAGCCGAGCGGGCAAAAACCATACATAAAAGG
>JALTOP010000090.1:1105-7085 GCA_027000105.1 Planctomycetaceae bacterium
CATAAAAGGATGCCCAATAAATCCTGCCAACGGAACGCGACTTCTTTCTGCCAGGCGATGATCGCCGTCAACAGCGCAAACGGAAGGGCAAATATCGTGTGACTGAATCGAACCAGCCCCAGATACTTTTGAATCATTCCTTGCGCTGATGCTTCAACAGAACCCATTTTGGTCACTACTGGCAGGATAAAATTGTGGATCTAATCAACTCGTTTTGATTCCCCTGTTTTCCCCAATTGGAATCGTGGTATAACAGAATCGAGACAGGTTGTGAAAGGTTGCGTTCACGTGGGAGTTGCGACAGGTGGAGGGCTTCCGGTTGTTTGAATAGATGGAGAAATGGAAGTAAGTTGAATCGCGTCATTTCCAGACATGACAAAGCTTCTTTCCGGAAGATGGTGCCTGTGTTTTCGTAACCTGTTACATTGTCGTTTGTTGTGCCATTTGCCCGTCTGGTGCCGTTTTCCCTTCATGGCTGTAGCCGCCCCGATTCCTGAATCAGAGCGTATCAAAACTCCGGCAAGGGTGACAACTCCCCTGCTTCTTCGCGGTCGAGTTGTGCCTGAAACTGAGGAAGCTGAATCTGTGTGGGATATGAGAATTGAAGATGTGGGTATCGAAGAAACAGGGGGATTTCCCGAGTTCTTGCCGAGTCGGAGAGATAGGTATGGGGGGAATTGGACCGGGGGGCGATCTATCCCGGTAAGGTTTCAGGTTGCAAAAATCTTTTCAGCTTTCGATTGCTTCAGTTCGGGGGAGTTGATTTTTTCGGGTTTATTGGTAGTTCTCAACCATCGCGGAAGTGTGACTTTGCTAAGGTGTGACATCATGTCACATGCTGCGGAAGTGATTTTACTTTTCGTGTTTTCCATATCTTCGTTCGTTTGGCTATGGCAGGGGCTTTGAGATGCGGGAGTTATTGATGTTGATTGGGTGCCTTCTGCCTCTGTTTTTGCTCGGGGGTGTCGGCTGGTTCTTTTGGGTGGAGCCCGAACATGTTGTCGTATATGCGGTTGCGGCGGGAGTCTGTCTGGCTTTTGGTGCCTCCGCCTTGCTGGTCCAGGAGTTTGCGTTTCGGTTAAACAGTTCCCTGACAGGAACTCTCGGTTCAATAGTCGTACGAACCCTAGGCCCGATTGCCTTTGGTTTGTTCGTGAAGAAGAATTTGCCCGATTTTGTCGAGCATCGATTTTTTTTGGCATTTGTGGGTTGTTATCTGTTGACGTTGGCGGTGGAGACTATATTGTCTGTGCGTCTGGTGAATCGCTGGGAGAAATTACCCAACAATGTGGGGGAATCTCGCGGGAATGATTCCGCCTGACGTCATTGGCTCCCGGGGGGGGGAAGGTTTCGCCTGCTATGAAGTTCTTCGGAGAAAGCTCTTCTGGTAAACAGGCAGGGGGGTTCCTCGGTAGAGCACGAGAAAGAGATAAGACTGTATTTTTCAGATATTGATAGTTTGAGAATCGAGAGTCATGGCCAGTCCTGTTCTCCACGCAAAAGATAGTTACTACTTCGAGGTGCCAAAGTCTCTTTGGCCTCGAAGCTATGACTCATTGGAACAGGTGCCTGATTCGATGCAGTTTCTGTTGAAGAATCATCCTGATGCGACAATTGAGCAGTTCAATTACGATTTGTCCGGAAAGATTCTGATTCCTCAACCGTTTGGCACGCTGAAGAACCTGTATCAGGCGGAATCCGGGTTCTGTATTTCCAAATACATGCTCGTTGAGTTGCTTGTGGCCTTTGTTGTGGCGGGGTTGTTTATCTGGTTGGCCAAGCGAGAGAAAATGGTCAAGCGTCCTGTTGGGCGACAGTTCAATCTGCTCGAATCATTCGTCGGCTATGTGCGAGATGAGATTGTGCGCCCTGCGGTGGGTGGTAAGGGTGCGGATCGGTTTGTTCCGTTTCTGCTCACGGCTTTTTTCTTTATCCTGGGTGGTAACCTGATGGGGATGGTTCCCGGGTTGGGTACTATTACCAGTGCGATTGAAGTGACTGCGGTATTGGCGTTGTGTGTTTTCGGAGTTGGGATTGCCTCCGGGGTTCAGCATTTCGGGCCTGGGGGTTATCTGATGAATTTTGTGCCGGAAGTCGATTTGCCGATCATCCTCCTGCCGTTGAAATTGCTGATTTTTCTCATTGAAGTGCTGGGGTTGTTTATCAAGCATGGCGTTCTTGCCATGCGATTGTTCGGGAATATGGTTGCCGGGCATATGGTGCTGGCGGGGATTCTCGGGACTGCGATTTCGGTTGCGGGGACCGGGTGGTGGGGGACAGCCGCGTTTTTCAGTGTGTTGGGGGCCACTGCTCTCAGTTTGCTTGAAATACTGGTTGCCTTCATTCAGGCGTATGTCTTTACGATGCTTTCCGCCTTGTTTATCGGGATGTCCATTCATAAGCACTGAATGGTGCTGTTGGCGTTCTGACGGGGCAAGGTTGGTTTTGTTGGTTTCACTGTAACTGTTCTGTTTAATTGATTGAGGAGACGGCTGTGTATAAAGCTGCCCGTATGGTGTTGATGGTGTTTGGTGTCATGATTATGGCGACTCCGGCTATGGCGCAAGATGGGCCTGGAGCAATGGTTCCGAATCTTGTCGGGGCTGGTTTGATTGTGCTCGGTGCCGGGATCGGGATCGGTCGCATTGGTGGTTCTGCGGTTGAAAGTATGGCTCGTCAGCCTGAGTTGGCTGGTAAGATTCAAACTGCCATGATTATTTCCGCTGCGTTGATCGAAGGTCTTGGTTTCGCTGCGTTATTCGGCGTTTCGTAGGGCGTTCGTCTCTGTTTCAGGCTTCCTTGTCAGCTTGTCTGCAAACTTCTGTTCGAGGTAATGATCGTGAAGTTGTTTTCTGTGGCTATGCTTGTGCTGGCTGGTGTGGTGTTTGCGCCGGTCGCCTCTTTGTGTGCGTCTGAGGCTGCTTCTTCTGGGTCGGAGCATGCTGCCGAGACGCATGGTGGGCATCATGGGCATATCGGAGATCCCGAGGTTGAGCCGAAGGTATTCGAGCCCAAAAATTGGCGTTACGATCTCTCTGTCTATTCGTTCGTAGTCTTTATCCTGTTGTTGATCGTGCTCACGAAGTTTGCGTGGGGGCCAATCACTCAGGCGTTGGATGAACGGGAAGAGAATATCCGCAAGAATATCGAAGATGCAGAGGCTGCTCGTGTTCGTTCGGAAGAAATTCTGGCGGAACATGCAAAGAAGCTGGAGGCGGTTCAGGACGAGGTTCGCGAAATCATTGCAGAAGCCCGGCGGGATGCCGAGCATACGAAATCCGAAATTATCGCGGCGGCTCAGAGCGAGGCGGAAACGACGAAAAATCGCGCATTGGAAGAAATTGATCGGGCGAAGGATCATGCCCTGAATGAAATATTCAGCACGTTGTCGAGCCAGGTTGCTGAAGCGACGGAGCATGTTCTCGGACGTGCGGTTAATGAGGAAGATCGCGGACGATTAATTGATGAGGCGCTTGCCCAGTTGACCGCGAAATCATAGTTGTTTCAGTTTGTGAGGTTCGCCGGGCGAGCCAGCGTGGTGGTTGAGCCTTCTTTTCTGATTGGTAGCCTGTGCGGCGATTGACGCAACTGGCATGAATGTGTCGGTGGGTGCGTCGGTCGAATTGGTGATTATTGATAATGTCAGACAATCCGGAATTACAATTCAAGGTTCCCAGTGTGCTCGAAGACCCGAGCATTAAAGCGATTGCGCGAGTTTACGCCGATGCGCTGCTCGATGCGAAAGGGGATTCTTCCGGAGAGCAGCGAATCGAGGAATATCGCTCCTTCATTGAGGATGTTCTTGATGCAAACCCGGCATTCGAAGCCATCTTTTTCTCCCGTTCGGTTTCTACCGAAGAAAAGATGGGAGTGATTGACCGGGTTGTTTCGCCGCAGGCTTCCGAATTGTTTTCGCACTTTTTGAAGGTTGTCGCGTTGCATGATCGCCTTGACCTGCTGCGTGTGATTTTCGATGTGGCTGTTGATCTTGAGGAGAAGAGATCCGGCAAGGTGCGTGTCATCGTACGGGCTGCGGCTCCTGTTTCCGATGAAAAGCAGGCTCAGATTGCTCAGCAATTAAAAGATATATTGTCAGCCGACCCGGTGCTCCAGGTGGAGACCGATGCGTCCCTGATTGGGGGGCTTGTGCTCCAGGTCGGCGATACTGTTTATGATAGCTCCCTGAAAAACCGGCTTGGTCAACTCCAACGCCAACTTCGACAGAGGTATGTCCATGAAATTCAAAGCGGACGAGATCGCTTCAGTAATTCAGAAGGAAGTTGAAAACTTCGGTGCTCAACTGGAAACGCGGGAAGTAGGCGTCGTCACGGAGGTGGGTGACGGCATTGCCCGCTGTTACGGCCTCTCCGGTGCAATGGCTGGAGAAATGGTCGAGTTTTCCGGTGGTGTGCAGGGGTTTGTGTTCAACCTGGAGGAAAGTTCTGTTGGTGTGGTCGTGTTGGGCGACTATCTGAAAATCACTGAAGGGGACGAAGTCAAGTCCCTCGGCCAGCTGCTTTCTGTTCCTGTTGGGGAAGCCATCATCGGTCGTGTTGTCGACCCGCTGGGAAATGCGCTTGACGGGAAAGGGACAATTGTTACGAATGAATCCCGTCCGCTGGAATCGCCTGCTCCCGGTGTTGTCGATCGCCAGCCGGTCAAAGAGCCGCTGCAAACTGGTATCAAGGCGGTCGACTCCATGACGCCTGTTGGTCGAGGCCAGCGTGAATTGATTATTGGCGATCGTAAGACCGGGAAGACAGCGATCGCGGTCGATGCAATCATCAATCAAAAAGGGAAAGATGTCATTTGCATCTATGTCGGTTGTGGTCAACGGGCATCCTCAATTGCGGGTGTTGTTGATGCACTGAATGAGCATGGCGCGATGGATTACACGATTGTGGTTTCCGCATCCGCTTCCGATCCGGCATCGATGCAGTATATCGCTCCGTACGCCGGTGCGGCGATGGCCGAGCACTTCATGTATCAGGGAAAACATACGCTGATCGTTTACGACGATCTTTCCAAGCAGGCCGTTGCGTATCGGGAAATGTCACTGTTGATGAAACGGCCACCAGGTCGTGAAGCGTACCCCGGTGATATTTTCTATTGCCACAGTCGGTTGCTGGAACGCTCCGCCAAGTTGTCCGATGAGAAGGGCGGTGGTTCCATGACCGCGCTTCCGATTATTGAAACACTCGAAGGGGAAGTTTCCGCGTATATCCCGACGAATGTGATTTCGATTACCGATGGTCAGATCTACCTTGAGCCGGATCTGTTCTACGCCGGGGTTCGACCGGCCATCAACGTCGGTATTTCGGTCTCTCGCGTGGGGGGAAATGCCCAGACCAAGGCGATGAAGAAAGTAGCCGGTAGTTTGAAACTCGATTTGGCGGCCTTCCGGGAACTGGAAGCCTTTGCCCAACTCGGAACCGATCTGGATGCAGCGACTCAACAGCAACTTGATCGTGGTTATTGCATGGTTGAGCTGTTGAAACAGCCCCAATACCAGCCGATGCAGGTCGCCGATCAGGTGATCAGTGTTTACGCCGGGAGTAATGGATATTTCGACCGGGTTCCCGTCGCGAGAGTTTCTGAGGCGGAAAAAAATCTGCTGCAGTTCATGGTCGAACAGAAGCCGGAAGTTCGAAATCGTCTGATAGAAACCCAGGCGATGGATGACGAGATGGCTGGAATGTTGGATGCTGCCCTGAAAGAATGGTGGACCCAGGTAGAGAAACTGTTTGTTGAATCCGAACAGGGCACACCTGTCGGGGCGTCTTCGTAGTTCGGTTCGTTGCAGCTTGAGTCTATCGTGTCAGCACGCGTATCAGGTTGGTGATAGTAAACGGAATCGGGTCTGATCCGAACCATTCGGATCGCACAACCGGGTTCCCCTGTTGGAAGTCAATAAGAGAATTATTCAGACTCATGGCAAATGCTCGTTTAATTGTCAAGCGGCTCAAAGCAGTCAAAAACA
>JALTOP010000091.1 GCA_027000105.1 Planctomycetaceae bacterium
ATATCTATTCGATCGAAGATTTGGCCCAACTGATTTTTGATTTGAAGAACGCGAACCCGTCCGCAAGAGTTTCCGTCAAACTTGTTTCGGAAGTTGGTGTCGGAACGATTGCCTCCGGTGTTGCCAAAGGACATGCGGATAACATTCTCATTTCCGGCGATAATGGCGGAACCGGCGCATCACCACTGACAAGTATCAAGCACGCGGGTCTTCCCTGGGAATTGGGAATTGCAGAGACCCACAAAACGCTGGTGATGAATGATCTTCGCAGCCGCGTTCGATTGCAGACCGATGGGCAACTGAAGACCGGGCGGGATGTCGCGATTGCGTGTCTGCTCGGAGCGGAAGAATTCGGTTTCGCGACCGCACCGTTGATCGCACTTGGCTGTATCATGATGCGGAAGTGTCACCTCAATACGTGTCCAGTCGGGATTGCGACGCAGGATCCGGAATTACGGGCGAAGTTTTCCGGTACGCCGGACGATCTGGTCAACTACCTGTATATGGTGGCCGAAGATACCCGCAGGCATATGGCGCAGTTGGGATTCCGTACGATTGACGAAATGTGCGGTCAGAGCGATCGACTCGAATTCAATGACGAAATCGACCATTGGAAGGCGAAGCACCTCGATCTTTCCCCGGTTTTGGCGATGCCGAAATCACCCTATCAGGATGCGGGAACGTACTGCGACCGGGATCAGAATCACGGTCTGCAGGATTCGGTTGACCAGATGGTTCTCATCCCTGAATGTCAAGCTGCGATTGAGAACGGGCAGCCGGTGCGTCTGGAAATGGAGATTCAAAATGTCGATCGTGCATTCGGCACCACGCTCAGTCATGAGGTTTCCAAAAAATGGGGGCCGAACGGCTTGCCGGAAGATTCGATTTACATCAAATGCAAGGGTTCCGCCGGACAATCTCTCGGAGCGTGGATGACATCCGGCATCACAATCGAAGTCGAGGGAGACGCCAACGATTACGTCGGCAAGGGGTTGTGTGGCGGGCGTATCATCATCACTCCGCCACCTGAATCGACATTCAAACCGACCGAAAATATTATTGCGGGCAATGTCTGTCTGTATGGAGCGACTTCCGGAGAACTGTATCTGCACGGGATGGCTGCAGAACGTTTCTGCGTGCGAAATTCCGGGGCGATCGCTGTCGTGGAAGGTGTTGGAGACCACGGTTGCGAGTACATGACCGGCGGTAAGGCGATCATCCTTGGCAAAACCGGCCGCAACTTTGCAGCAGGGATGTCAGGCGGGATCGCCTATGTGTATCAACCGAAAGATCAATTCCTGCCGAATTGCAGTCTGGATCTGGTCGAATTGGAGCAGATCGATTCCGCAGAAGAAGCAGCTGAGTTGAAAATGTATATCGAGAAACATCAGCAATTCACCGGTTCCGAAATTGCGGGCGAAATACTTTCTGACTGGGATAACAACATTGGCAATTTTGTCAAGGTGATGCCCGTCGATTACAAAAAGGCGCTGGCCGAACTGGCGAAAGAAAAGGAAGCCGAAAAGGAAACCGCTGCTGTCGTGTAACCTTTGCCTCAGTAGTGACGTGAGGTGCGTCGTGACATGAGGCACCTTTCCAAAAGACGAAAGATCCAACAGACAAAAAAGATATGAAATCTTCGGTGCGTCGCAGTGC
>JALTOP010000092.1 GCA_027000105.1 Planctomycetaceae bacterium
CACTACACCTGTGGAAATTGCAACCGAAGCTTCTCCCCGTTGGAACCGCGAACATTCAGTTGGCACAATCCGCAAGGTGCCTGTCCCGATTGTGAAGGAACCGGCATCGGGAAAGCCGGTTCTGAATCAGACGAATCCGATGAAACGAATGAAACAGGACAACGCGATCAGGCGGCATGTCCAGCGTGTCACGGAAGGCGATTGAACCCGGTCGCCTCCGCTGTCAAAGTGAACCAGTTGAGCCTTCCCGAACTGTTGAACCTGCCTTTGGAAAAAGCGAAAGCATGGTTGCGTTCCCTGCCTGATTCCTATGAAGATCAGGTTGAGCACCTGATAGCCCTCAAGTTGGTGGAACCTCTCATTTCCCGCTTCGAATTTCTCGATGCGGTCGGCGTCGGTTACCTTTCACTCAACCGCAGTACCCAGACGCTTTCCGGCGGTGAACTGCAACGGGTGCGCTTGGCCAGATGTCTCGGAACCCAATTGCAGGGAGGCTGTTTCATTCTCGATGAACCGACCGCGGGACTGCACAGAAAGGATACGGCCCGTCTGCTGAACATCCTGCGGGAAATGGTACACCAGGGCAACACCGTTATTTGTGTGGAACACGATCTCGATTTCATTCGGGCAGCCGATCATCTGCTCGAATTCGGCCCTGCAGGAGGAAAACAGGGGGGCAAACTTCTCTTTGCCGGTTCGCCTGAAGAATTACGGGAAAAAGCGGACACAGCCACCGGTAAATATCTGGCTGATACCGCCGCTGATGCCGCCACTGATACCGCCGACAAAAAAAACTTACCCGTATGCAAAACGGACGACAGGCATACCAGAAATCTGATTACCCTCGAAAATGTCACTCTGCATAACTTGAATAATGTTACCGTCCGATTCCCCATCGGCGAACTGACCGCTGTTTCCGGAGTGAGTGGTTCCGGGAAAAGTTCCCTTGTTCTCGATGCGCTCGCCCCCCTGTTGAAAGAGCATCTGGCAGAAAGAAAGCATCCACACACACAAAAAAAAGCGATCCCGAACGAATTGGGAATTCTGCACTGCGATCATCCCTTTGAAAAACTGCTGTTGGTTGATCAAACTCCTCCCGGGAAAAGTGCGCGCTCCTGTCCCGGGACATTTACCGGGGCGTGGGACTATATCCGAAAATTGCTTGCGCAGACCAAACTGGCCCGCATTCGCGGTTACAAATCGGGTCATTTCAGCTTCAATTCCAACCACGGAACCTGTCCAGAGTGCCAGGGACAGGGAAGTATCCGCCTGAAAATGAAAATGCTTTCCGATGCCCAGGTTACCTGTCCAGAGTGTCAGGGAAAACGATTCAACCCCGCAACTTTGGCCGTGAAATATCGAGGGCTATCTCCTGCGGAACTGCTGGAAATGACAGTCGATGAAGCACTGGAAATGTGGAAGGATGTCGATACGATCGCCCGACGACTCGAACCGCTTCAGAAAATCGGGTTGGGATACCTCTGTCTCGGACAGCCGGCCAGCACACTTTCCGGGGGAGAGGCACAACGAATGAAACTGGCAAAAGAAATCTCGCTGCAAATTGAAAATTCAATCCTCATTCTGGATGAACCAACCAGTGGATTGCACGCAGCCGACATCTCGAAATTGCTTGAGACACTACTGGCAATCCAGACGCAAGGAAATACAATCATCATTATTGAACATCATCCGATGATCCTGGATCGAGCCGACTGGCACATCGAACTGGGACCGGGAGCGGGGCAAGAAGGGGGTAATGTGTTGAGATGCGGTTGACGTTTTTCACAATGAATCTCAATACGCGGTAACACAAATCGCGTTAAAGACCGTAAAAGACTGTCAACCGTAACGACAACGCACACCAGAATGGCACCTGATGCCCGGCGGATGGCCCGCCATACAAAAAGAGAAACAGAGGAAACAATCAGTGACCCCGAATAACCCGACCCCCAATAACCCGAATGACAATTCCGACCTGCAAACAGAATATCAGGCCGCCCATGAATCCTGCGTCCTGTTCGATATTTCGAACCGCGATGAAATTCGCCTGACCGGTGAGGATCGTTCTTCTTTCCTGCACGGTTTTTGCACCAACGATATCAATCAATTGAAACCGGGTGAGGGATGCGAGGCTTTTTTAAGCAGTATTCAGGGCAAAACCCTGGGACACATTTTTGTCTTCGCGCAACCGGATCGGTTAACGATCGATACAAATGCCGATGCAGCCGATTTCGTGATACCGCATCTGGATCGCTATCTGATTTCTGAAGATGTCGTCATGGAAAACAGTACCGCGGAACGAAAACTTTTCTATCTGAGCGGCCCCGAGTCTCTTGAGATCCTGAAAAAAATCGCTCCAGCAATTGAAAAGATCGGAATCAATGGAAACCTGCAAACTGAAACCGGAAGCCAGGCAATCGACTTGCGCCGAGTCGACTGGTTTCATCAGCCGGGCTTTCAAATTTCGACAAGACAGGAAGACGCTGACCAACTTTTGAAAACATTACTTGATCTGGGGACTATAATGGGTGCCCATCAAACATGGGAAACGCTGCGGATCGAAAGCGGATTCCCGGAATATGGCATCGATTTCAACAGTGAAAACCTGGCCCAGGAAATTGACCGGACAGCTTCCGCGATATCGTTCAACAAGGGCTGTTATCTGGGACAGGAACCGATCGCGAGAATCGACGCTCTCGGGCATGTGAACCGCTTGCTTCGTCGACTGGAAATATCCACAGCGATTGAACCGGTCGAGTCTCTCACGCGGGAGAATTCGATCTGTTCTGGTGAATCGGAAAAATCGCTCGGACAGATCACCTCCGCAGCAATCATCCCGCAAAACGGTGATGCCCCGGCAAAAACAGTTGCCTTGGCGACAGTTCGCAGAGAAATCGCAGAGCCCGGAACGCGCGTGACAGTTAAAACGGAATCGAAAAACTACCCGGCGGTGATTCGGTAATAACCATCCGGTAAAGCCGTCTGCCCACTCGGCTCATTTTGCTCAATGATTTTGTTCATTGACCGCAATTGCCCCAAACGGACTTGATACCAACAGCACCGCGTTCACCGCACCGTGTTTGCCTCGAAACCGAAAGTTTCCCCGTGAAAACGGTTTTCAGTAAACCTCGTTGACGGCGGTTGCCAAAGCTGCGAAGTCATTCTTCAAACTGCGATACATGTTCCCGTAAAGAGGGTAAAACCTGTTGTAAACCGCCTTGGCTTTTCGATCGGGAGTGGTTTCTGTCGCCAGGGTGATCGTTTTCTGACACGCCTGCACCACATTTTTGTAAGCTCCGGTTCCAGCCGCTGCCAACAAGGCAACTCCGTAAGCAGGCCCCTGCTCCGCATTGATCGTACAAACTTTTTTGCCGTAGATGTCGGCCTGTACCTGACGCCAGAAAGAACTGCGGGCGCCTCCGCCGGAAAGACGTATTTGCCGAACCGGTATATTCATCTGCTGAATGATCTCCAGAGAATCCCGCATCGCGTAGGTGGCTCCTTCGATCACAGAGCGAATCAGATGGCTCCGCCCATGCCTCAAACTCAAACCGATCCACGCCCCGCGTGCATGCGGATCGGCATGCGGAGTTCTTTCGCCAGTCAAATAGGGCAGGAAGATAAGCCCTTCACTTCCCGCGGGGGCCTGTGCGGCCTGTGCGGTGATCAATTCGTACGGGTCAATTTTCTTGCGTTTCGCCGCCCGGACTTCGGCTTCTCCCAACTGGTTGCGATACCATTGCAGCGAACCTCCTGCAGAAAGAACGCACCCCATCACATGCCATTTCCCGCGCACCGCATGACAGAAAGTATGAACCCGGCCCTCGGGATCAATTTGAACTTCATCACTATGCGCGAAGACGACTCCGCTGGTTCCCATCGTGGCGGAAACAACCCCCTTTTTGACAATTCCATTTCCGATGGCCCCGGCTGCCTGATCGCCGCCGCCTCCCACAACCGGCACACCTGCAGGCAGCCCCAACTCACCGGCCGCTGACGAATTGAGAACTCCCGTGACATCTTCCGATTCATAAACGGTTGGCAGCAGGTTGGTTTCTATTTCAAGCAGAGAGAGTAAACGCTTCGACCATTTTCTTCTTTTGATATCGAGCAGTAACGTGCCGGAAGCGTCGCTGACCTCCGTTGCAAACTCACCGGTCAATTTGAAACGGACGTAATCCTTGGGAAGCAGAATCTGCGACAGTTTCTCGTAATTTCGGGGCTCATTATTACGCAGCCAAAGAATTTTGGGAGCGGTGAAACCGGTCAACGCGGGATTGGCTACCATGCGGATCAGTTTTTTTCGCCCACCCGCTTTGCTTTCGATCTGTTCACACTCGGCTACGGTGCGCTGATCGTTCCACAACAACGCCGGACGAATAACCCGATGCGATCTGTCAAGGAAAACAGAGCCGTGCATCTGTCCGCTCAAACCGATCCCCTTCACCGAATTCGGCTTGATCTGGCCCGCTTTCAGAACAGCCCGCACTCCCTTAACCGAGGCTTCCCACCAATCATCGGGATTCTGCTGAGACCACCCGGGACGCGGACACTCCAAAGGATACTCGAACGTTGAAGAAGCCAGAATCGTTCCGTCTTCCCGCATCGCAACTGTTTTTGTCCCGCTGGTACCGATATCAATTCCAAGATAAACGCTCACTCGGCTCTCCTGCTGATATCCATCTGATAGAGTTCTCTGCCAGTCTGCTGAACTGGCACTCCTACTTCCCTCGACTCCAATGAACATTGAGTCTAATAAAGCCGAATCATCGGGGAAAGTGATCGCATCTTTTGCTGAAAACTTTCTCGCAGGAAGACCGCCTCAGCACTTCATAACGGTGCAGCACTTCATAACGGGGCAGGATTTCATAACGGGGCAGGATTTCCGAAAATTGTGCAGATCTTTCAGACTGTCCATTGGGGGGGATTGCAACGACCCGGTTCTCGCTGGAGCCTTCCTGACTGTTCCGCTTTGTTGTGTCTGTCTCGCAAAACCGTGCTGGAAAAACCGTTACAACTGAAAACAGAGGAACAATCCGCAGGAATCTCCGTCCGGTTTTCCCTCTTGCCAATTTCGCGAAAGTCTGTAACGATCTCTGTCCTAGGTTTTCAACAGCGGTATTTTCTCAGTGAAATACTGCGCAGAAGTGGCCAGATATGACTATCACGGAAGAAAACAGAGAAACCCCAGTACGGCTGGGCCACTCTGTTCTGTATTTCCGGTGGGTGATTTCACTTCCCTGGACTGAACTTCCCTGGATTGATCGCAAATTGATTCCGGTTTTACCCGCTCGAAGATCGTGCGAACAGACTCGGAGATTGTCCAAATAAAGTTCCGGTATCGTTTCATAGTGAGAGAATCGTTTCGATGAAGTGGCAGACCAAGGCGTTGATTTTGCGTCAACTGAGCAAAATTCCCATGGGCAAAAGACTTTATCTTCTCATGCAGAAGCTTGCCGGTTCCAATCGCGCTCAACCAGAACGTGATTTTGCACGTATCGCCGAGTTGCTGGAGATGATCCAACAATCGGGCCAAACCGCTCAGGGGGGCGTCTTTTTTGAAATCGGTTCGGGCTGGCATCCTTACGCACCGCTGGGGTGTTATCTGGCCGGGGCGAAAAAAATCATTACCGTCGATGTCAATCCCTGGATGTCTCTGGCTACCGCGCGCGAATGTATCGAGGCTTCCAAACCCCACATCCCGCACTTTGCGCAAACCGTGGGACTCGATGAAACGGTCGTTGCCGAACGTTACGCGAAAATCCGGCTTTCCGCTTCAACTCTCGATCAGCTTTTGGCTTCCATGCAGACCGAATACCATTCACCCGGCGATGCCAGCGCAACCGGCCTGGAACCGGAGAGTATCGATTTTGTCATCAGTTCCAATGTACTCGAACATATCCCTGCACCAATTCTCGAAGCGATTACAGAAGAGTCGTTTCGAATTTTGAAACCGGGAGGACTGTCTGTGCATCGTTTCAATCCGGGAGACCATTACGCCAACGACGACCGTTCCATCACGACGGCGAACTTTCTGCAATTCTCACCAGCCGAATGGAAGAAGTATGGGGAGGGGCTCGCCTATCACAACCGGATGCGCTGTCCGGAATTCTCGGAGATCTTCCGCAAGGCCGGGTTCATCCCCTTGATCGAAAAGGATCGCCTCGATCCGGAAGCACTGAAGGCGATCGAGAACTGTTCGATCGAACTGCATGCAGATTTCAAAAATTTTTCGCACGAAGAACTGGCTGCCGACTATATGTGGTACACAGGCCAGAAACCGGTCCCAACCGACAGTTCCAACCCACCCGAACAGACAGAGGAAAATCCCCTCCTTGAAAACAGGTAAACCGTACACGACCGATCCGTTTCGACTCCCCCAACCAGCAATCGAATTGAATGGGTTTTGAGCATGTTCGTTGAAATCATCTTTTGGGTTTCGATCGGGTTGATCGTCTACAGCTACCTTGTTTACCCGGTGATCCTGGCTTTACTGGCCAGATTGTCGCCGGAAAAAAAATCTCCCAAAGTTGAGGACATCCCCGAAAGCCAGTGGCCGACGGTTTCGCTGGTCATCGCGGCGTATCGGGAAGAATCCGTCATTGTCGAGCGACTCAACAACGCGCTGGAGATTGATTACCCGAACGACAAAATCGAAATCATCATCGGAGTTGATGGCAACGAGGACGCAACCGGAACATTGGTGGAAGGTTTTCAGGATGCGAGAATCCGTCTGATGCAATTTCCTGAACGACGGGGCAAGGCTTCCGTTCTGAATGACTGTATCGCCGCTGCCCGGGGTGATATCATCCTTTTTTCAGACGCCAACACCTTCTGGGATCGTGACGCGGCAAAACTGCTGGTACGACATTTTGAACAGGAGCGGGTCGGCGGTGTTTGCGGACGCCTGATCCTCACCGATGCAGCAACCGGAAAAAATGTCGATGGAATATACTGGCGTTACGAAAATCGTCTGAAGGAATGGGAAGGCAAACTCGGCGCATTGCTGGGAGCCAACGGGGCCATTTACGCCATCCGAAAGAAACTGTACCAGCCGATTCCACCACAGACC
>JALTOP010000093.1 GCA_027000105.1 Planctomycetaceae bacterium
ATTTTCTGTTTAATTCACCATCTTCAACAAGCAATATTCTTGTCGAAGTTGACAGCTTGCAGTTCCGGTTTTCGTTCTGGTTGTTTCGTGTTGAACTGGCGACACCATCAGCCAGCGGAGCTTCCAGCAATTTTGTTCCCTCCAGCGAGCCGATATCGATTATGACGGTGAAGGTGCTTCCCTCTCCCGGTGTGCTCTCAACGGTGATGTCGCCCCCCATGGCGACGGCCAACTGTTTGCTGATGGAAAGTCCCAAGCCGGTTCCGCCGAACTGTCTCGTAATGCTGTTGTCGGCCTGTTGGAAGGCTTCAAAAATCGTCTCTTGCTTCTCTTCAGGAATACCTGTACCGGTATCCTTGACATCAATCACCAGCCTGGCCCGTTCATCCGTTTGATCGATCCTGGCGGTCAAGGTTACTTCACCCTGATCGGTAAATTTGATCGCATTGCCGACCAGATTGACAAGCAGCTGGCGCAGTCGTGTCGGATCTGTTTTAATTGTTTCAGGAAGTGGGCCGATCCACTGCGATTCGAGTCTCAACCCTTTTTCCTGAGCTTTGGCTCGCAACAGACTGATGACTTCGCCGAGCAGTGCATGCGGGGAATAGTCGAGGTATTCCAGTTCGACCTTTTCCGATTCGATCTTGGAAAGGTCGAGAATATCGTTGATGACGGAAAGGAGATGCTTGCCGCTGGTCTGAATGCAAGTCAGAAATTCAAGCCGCTCTTCCCGGGTCAGTTCTTCATCCTGTTCCAGCAGGATGTCAGTAAAGCCCAATACTCCGTTGAGAGGTGTGCGAATTTCGTGACTCATATTGGCCAGAAACTGGCTTTTGGCGATGTTGCTCGCCTCGGCTGCGGCTGTGGCCTTTTCGAGTTGTTCTTTCGTTTCTTCCAGCTCGAAAATGACCTCAGCTGAATGAACCAGTGCATCCGCCTGTGCCTTGGAAAGTTCCTCTGCTTTTAACTCAGCCAAGGCAAGATGTCTGCGAACATCCCTCAGTGCATCGTGAATTTCCGCTGCAATTGCTGGATCAACCGAATCGATGCAGTGTTCTATTCGTGATAACGCTTCAAAAGGGATGCTCATGGTCTTCCCCCTGATCAGTCTTTCTTTCTGATGACAGCAACAAGCCGTTTTTCAGTATTTTCGAAACGCAACAGTTCGTGCCCTGTTTTTTTGCACCAGGCTTCCACGTCCAGGCAGAATGCAGGGTCATCAGCCACGGCTGTAAACTGATCTCCTTCGCCCAGTTCTTTCATCAGTTTGTTCAACTGCACGATCGGCATGGGGCATTTCAATCCGGTGAGATCGATTTTTCGTTCTTCAGTCGTTTCGGTTGTCATTGGTTCTGTTCCTTTTTTAGATAATTAGATAAAGAGTGTGGTATTGGAGGATGAAGATTGTTCGAGGAAGCGGGCTACGCCGCAGTAGCTCAGGTTGGGATAATCAATCAGTTCTTCAGGTTTGATTCCCATCAGCGACATCGACATTTCACAGACATCGATACTGACTTCAAGGTCTTCGGCAATCTGAACCAGTTCCGCCAGAGTGGGGACCCGTTTTTTCGCCATTTCACGATTCATCAACAGACGCCCCATTCCCATCATGTCCATTTGGGAGAGTTTCCGTTTGTGGAAGCCGCCCGGTAACATCCAGCCGAACATTTTTTCGATCAGCGTTTTTCCCTTTGCCTGAGGACCATTTTTTTTCAATCCGGCCGTTGCCCAGAAAGTGAAGAACATGGAAACATTCATTCCACATGCGGCTGCCCCGGTTGCAATCACAAACGCTGCCAGGAGCTTGTCCAAATCGCCACTGAATACGACCATGCTGATCGCATTGGCATCCGGGGCATTTTGGGTCTTTTTTTCCAGTTCCTCGATCCGCTGTTTCAATGAAGAGATATCTTCGAAAGTTGAGGTTGCAACTGCTGTGCTCATTGGTCGTTCCTGTAGGTTAATACCTGTACGTCAATACGTGAGGCTGTCCGATTCCCTCTCTCACCTGATCCGGTTCGGAGAGGCAGAGTTCTTCTAATTAAGCTGGCTAGAAAACATAGGTTGCTTTTTTGAAACAGGCAGGGAGAAACCGTTTATTCGTCCCGAAAATAGGCCAACATAAGCAGAAATCGAGGCAGATATCCTCTACAATCTGCACAGACGGACTAGCGATGTAGTTGGGATGACGTGACGTTCCGCCTGGCCACAGGGAGCGGTTTGTGTTGCAAAGAGTCGGTTGCTTCCGAGTCGGTTGATTGCCTGCGAGAGTGTTGGAGTTTCCATCCGTAGACAGGCTGAAATCAACAGGTTGCCGTTTTTTTATCTCTGTTGTCTGGTTACTTTCCGAGATGTTATGGGTGCTTCAGATATTGTTGCCGACTGGTTGAAAGTAACCGCATATTCAACGATATTCCTTCCGACAGAAACATGTTTTAAGGGGAAAAATGAAATCTCATCAAGAAATTCTCAATCAATTGTTGAACGATAAACTGGTGGCCATCTTGCGGGCTGATTCCGGCGAGTTGCTGGTTGAAGCCTCCAGGGCGATGGTGCGCGGGGGGATACGCTCACTCGAAATTACCATGACCGTTCCTGGCGCCATCGAAATACTGAAGCAGGCCCGTGAGCAACTCGATGACGAAGTTCTGGTTGGAGCGGGGACGGTTCTCGATGCGGAAACTGCACGGCTGGTGATATTGGCAGGGGCGGATTTTATCGTTTCGCCTCATACCGATCCTGAAGTCATCCAGATGGCCAGGCGATACAGTAAACCGGTGTTACCCGGTGCGTTCACGCCGACCGAAGTGGTGCAAGCGTGGCAAATGGGGGCCGATATCGTCAAGATTTTCCCTTCCGACCCGATTGGGCCGAAGTACATCAAGAACCTGCGCGGCCCACTTCCCCAAATTCGCCTGATGCCGACCGGTGGCGTCGATCTAGATACGATTGGCGATTTCTTTGCAGCTGGTGCGTGCGCAGTCGGCATTGGCAGTTCTCTACTGAAAAAAAACTGGTTGAATGAAGAAAATTTCGATGCCATTGAAACAGAAGCCAGAAAATTTGTTGAGGCGATTCAGTAACGATGCGGCGAATCGCATCGCAGCGAACATGTTGCAGCTAACAGGTTGCCTGCGAGTGGTGGGGCTCTGCAAGTAGCGTGGTGTGCCGAATCGGTTGTTGTCAGGATGGTTGTCTGTAACAGGCTTTCAAATGGGGTTTGAGGTGTGGGACGATGCTTCGTGATTCGATGTTATCATTTCTGTTTGGCTCGCGAGCGGGAAAACTGTTGACGGTTCTGGTTTGTCTCTCTCCTGTCTTTTCCTGTATGCCGGTAGGACATTGTGTTGGCCAAACCCGAAACAGCGGCACGGTTGCCTCCTCGTCAGGAAAGATAGCCGAGTACAAATCAGCGAATTTTGTTCTACGAACCGACTTGAGTCAGGAAGAAGCCAAAAATCTGTTGACGCGACTGGAAACGATGCTGGGACTGATTTCCCGCTATTGGGGGAGGAAAAATCCGCGCATCATTGAAATGTATGTGGTGAAGAGTCTGTCCAACTGGCCTGCCGATTCGTTGAATCCGCAGGGGAGAGCCAGTATCGCCCGTGGAGGCGGGTTGACGATCATGCAGAGAAGAAGCCTGGGGACGCGTTGGGAATCGAAAGCGGTTGTGTACGCGGTTGCCGACCGGGGAACACCGCAACATGAAGCCGTTCATGCTTATTGTGCCCACGCTTTCGGAAGTACCGGGCCTACCTGGTACAGCGAAGGGATGGCGGAGATCGGCCAGTATTGGAAAGATAGCGATGATAAGTCGGTGCAGTGCTCCCCCGAGGTGTTGAGGTACCTGAAGACCAGCAAGCCGAAACCGCTGAAAGAGGTCGTCGATCGCGACCAGTTCACGGGTGATTCCTGGCAGAATTACGCCTGGCGATGGTCGTTGTGCCATCTGCTTGGTTTCAACGAAAATTATACGCAGCGATTCAAACCACTCGGCATCGCCCTGATGTCGGAACAGCGGGATATTTCGTTCTGGACTGTCTACGGTACGATGTCTCAGGAGATCGAATTTGAGTATCTGCTTTTTTTAAGGAATATGGAGATTGGTTACCGGGTCGATTTATGCAGCTGGGACTGGAAAACGAAATTCAAACGGATCGGCGGCAGGAGAACAGCGTTATCGAAAATCAAAGCGAACCGTGGTTGGCAGGCTTCCCGACTGGAAGTAGAAGCCGGGGAGCAGTACCATTTTGAAACGGTTGGTAACTGGTCGGTTGAAGCCAAGGGAGAAGAATTGACCGCAGACGGCGGTGCGGATTCCCGTGGGAAACTGATGGGAGTGCTGTTTCATGATTACAGCCTGTCCGAACCGTTCGAGTTGGGAGCTTCGGGAACCTTCACGGCAGCCGGTGATGGAAAGCTGTATGTGCGATGCAAAGACGACTGGTCGGAGATCGCTGATAATCGGGGCGCGATCACACTCAAAATAAAACGGCTGCCATAAATTTTGAGAATCATAATACCGAGAACAATAAAGGATATGACGTATGGGCATCTTGCTGTTTCGACTGGTACCGGTGGCGATATTGGCCATCAATCTTTTCTCATTCAGCAGCGCAACGGCGCAGTGTCCGAAAGGTTTTACGCCACTTTTTAACGGGAAAGACCTAACCGGCTGGAAAGGTTTGGTGGGGAACCCCAAATCGCGGGCGGCGATGTCCCCCGAAGAACTGGCCAAAGCCCAGCTTGAAGCCGATTCCCGGATGAAGGCTCACTGGAGAGTCAATGATGGAGCGATTGAATTTGATGGCAGCAAAGGGGATAACTGCAAGAACAACCTGTGCACGGCGAAAGAGTATGGTGATTTTGAACTCTACATCGACTGGAAAATAGAAAAAGCAGGCGATAGTGGCATCTATTTACGGGGCTGTCCCCAGGTGCAAATTTGGGATACGACTTACGAACCATACCGAAAAATGGAAAATTTCAGAGGTTCAGGTGGTCTCTACAACAACAGGATCTACTCCCGTTACCCGCTCGTTCATGCCGATCACAAACTGAATTGCTGGAACAGGTTTTATATTCGTCTTGTTGGAGAAAAGGTGCTTGTCAAACTGAATGGCAAGGTCGTGGTCGATAATGTTCCGCTGGAAAATTATTGGGAGCCGGGCAAGCCTCTTTATCGACTCGGTTCCATTGAACTGCAGAATCATAGCAGCCCGATCCGCTTCAAAAACATTTACATTCGGGAGATTCCCGCTGAAGAAGCGAACCGGATCCTGGATCGAATGAACTCGGACGGGTTCGTTTCGCTGTTCAATGGAAAGGATTTTACCGGATGGAAAGGCCCGATCGATCAGTACGAAATCAAACAGGGGAACCTGCTGTGCAAACAGGGGAAAGGCGGGCACATCTACACTGAAAAAGAATACGGGAACTTTGTTGTAAAACTGGAATTCAAACTGCCACCCGCCGGGAATAACGGATTGGCCATTCGTTACCCCGGAGAAGGGAACGCACACAAGGCCGGGATGACCGAGATTCAGATACTCGATTCCGAACACCCCCGATACGCCAAGTTGCACCCGACACAGTACCACGGTTCTGTTTACGGTTTGATTCCTGCTCATCGCGGTTATTTGCGACCGGTCGGCGAGTGGAATTTTCAGACGGTAACGGTCAACGGATCGAAAATCAAAGTCGAACTGAACGGCTTCACCATTCTCGACGGAGATGTCAGTCAGGTGAAAAAATCGAAAGATGGCGAGGTGTATCCCAGCAGTAAGCGGAAGAAGGGGCATTTCGGTTTCGCCGGGCACAACGACCCGGTTGCGTTCCGTAATATCGCGATCAAGGAACTTCCCTGATGAAGCCGCTCCAATACCTGTTGATGTTGTCGTTTGATGCTGTCGTTTATCGGGTTCGACAAAACGCACCGCGAAAAGATTTCCCTCAAGTAAACCCGTATCAACATGAATTAAGGTGTCTCGATGAACCAGTTTTCCCTCTACCGATTGTTCCTGTGTATGGCATTGTTCTGCTGTAACGTCGCTGGTGCGGAAGATAAAAAACCGAACCAGGAGGGCAAAACGTTGGAAGCTCTCGTTCCGGTCAAGTTGAATTATCTGCTCTACCTTCCCGAAAATTATGATCAACAGGAAAACTGGCCCGTGTTGCTGTTTTTGCACGGTTCGGGAGAGCGGGGCAACGATCTCGAAAAGGTCAAGGTGCACGGACCGCCCAAATTGATCGAACAGGGCAAGGAATTTCCGTTTATTGTCGTTTCACCTCAATGCCCGGAAGGTTATTGGTGGGAGCCGATTGAGTTGGTGGCGTTGCTGGATGAAATCGAACGTAAATATAAAGCCGATAAAAAACGTGTTTACGTCACCGGATTGAGTATGGGAGGTTTCGGAACCTGGAGATTGGCGGCATACGCTCCTGAGCGGATTGCAGCGATTGCCCCTATCTGCGGTGGCGGTGAACCATACTGGGCCAGGCGGATCGGGCCGATTCCTGTGTGGGCTTTTCACGGTGCCAAAGATACCGGCGTTCCCCCGGAAAGGTCTCTGGTGATGATTGATGCCTTGAAGAAGGTGAAAGCGAACCCGAGGTTCAAAGCGGCGAACAATCCGACTCCCAAAATAACGATCTATCCCGAAGCCAGACATGATTCCTGGACGGAAACCTACAATAATCCGGAACTTTATAAATGGTTTCTCCAGCAGAAGAAAAACTGAGCATCTGCAGCGATTTCGCTTTTTGTGGAGAATCTGTCCCAACTTCTCCTGGTAAGCGTTCCCGAGTGACTGTTCCCGAGTGACTGTTCCCGAATGACTGTTCCCGAATGAAACCGGTGTTGTCACGCTGCCCAATGCGAATTCGGATATCGGCGGCGATACGGTTCTGTTCAGTCGGCTTTCTTGTTTGGGATCGTTTCCTCTGAGGGGATCATCTGCTCTGGAAATTTTAACGGAAAACTTTGTTCCGCCGGCGGTGAATCTGTGGGGGCGGTTTGGTTGGGGAATTCGGGCAGAACAACAGGCGTGGGGGAAGTCGTTTCGGCT
>JALTOP010000094.1:0-329 GCA_027000105.1 Planctomycetaceae bacterium
TCTTCCATCAAAAACACCACCCAATCGCTACTTCGGGTTCTCCCATGTTCTTGATGGTGGTTGGACTGCCGATCATTATTGTCGCTCATGGGAATTGCTGGGAATGAACAAGTACGGCCCGATCGTAAATGTCGATTTTTCAAAACCGCCTTATGAAAATACACGACGACTGATCACCAGTTTCGATGTTGGAAACAACATTCGTCGTGCCCATTCAAGTGTCGTCCCCGGCGGAGCGGCTGGAAAGGACAAAAATGGAAAATTCATCCACGAAGCCGTCTGGAAATACCTTTTCACCCACCCGGTCGATATAACCGGTCAGCCAACAC
>JALTOP010000094.1:339-1650 GCA_027000105.1 Planctomycetaceae bacterium
CTGTCTGAAAGATCATCGAAAAGAATTGAAAAAGTGAGCAGACAAAAGCAGGCATAAAAAAGACTTCAGACTGGTTGATCTCACGATTGCCAACAGGTACCAACGGGCGGCTGACCGAAATCCGCGGGGCCTGGCGGAATTCAGTCCAAACGAGGCGGCTTCAGGAAAGCGTGTGGGTAAACAGCGTCTTTTCATCGATACACTCGCGTGCCAATTCGAGCAGGTGTTCGTGGTGGGTAAAGAAGATGACCTGTGTCTTTTCAGAAAGTGCAGCAAGAACCTTCAAGGCAGCGACAGCGCGGGCGTCATCAAACATGATCAGGATATCATCAACGATGAACGGCAGCGGCTTGCTCTTTTGGAGAGTCGATTCCAGCATCGCCAGTCGAATGGCCAGGTACATCTGATCGCAGGTTCCGTCACTCATGTTTTCCACGTGAATAATCTGTCTGTTCTGTGACCGGATTCCTACGAGAACGGCGTTCCCCTTTTCATCGTAATCGGGCCGCAATCCATCAAATGAACCGAGTGTCAGTTCGGCAAACAACTGGCTTGCCCGATCAATCACTGGCCCCTGGCTGGCATCGCGCACCCGCTCAATCGATCGACGCAGGAGAACGGCAGCCAGTCTCAATCGCACATATTGGGATACATCGTTACGAATACCTGCAATCAGCAATTCCGATTCTTCCTGCCTGCGGGCTGCCTGTGCGTTCCCGTCCATCTGTTGCAATTCATTTCTTAAAGAGCCAATCAACTCGGCGAGTTCGCCCCTTTCCTGATCCAATTGCTGAAGGTCATCATCCAGTCGATAGACATCAGCCTGAATCTGATCGGCATCGAGTTTTTCAACTTCGAGGATAAATTCATCCAGCGAAGAACCGGCTGTCAGATCGCCCAGGCGTTGATTAAGCGTTTTAATCTCCTCTTCAATTCTGCGACGTTGCAGAGATTGCTGTTCTACTTCCGGTAATTTTTCCATCGAATCGCAGCCGGCCTGTTGACACATCGCCTGGATCGTTTCATTCAACCTGGCGATGTTCGATGCCGCCGCGTCGCGTCTGCTTCGCTCGGTTTCCAGCTGTTCTTTCCAGCTTAAATAGTTTGTATTGGCCGTAATGGCGACCTCCAACCGATCGTACAGGTCAGGCACCGCCAGATCCAACGGTCGTTCAGTGAGATCGGGAGCAATCCGGCTCAACAATTCAGAAACCGCCCGATCAAAATTCTCGCTATCCTCATCAATTCCCTGAATACGTTCCCGAAATCTGGCCGCTTCCTCGAGTTCGTGCTTCAACTCGTCAAGTATTT
>JALTOP010000095.1 GCA_027000105.1 Planctomycetaceae bacterium
CGATATACGTATTACGAAAAACTCGCCGCGGAAGGCGAAATTGAAATGTTCCGTAAAGTCAATGCTGTCGAACTTTGGCGAAAAATGTTGACACGCCTGTTCGAGACGGGACATCCCTGGATTACCTGGAAAGATCCTTCCAACATCCGTTCGCCTCAGGACCATTGTGGCGTTGTTCACAGCAGCAACCTTTGCACGGAAATTCTGCTCAACACGTCCGAAGAGGAAACGGCTGTCTGCAACCTTGGTTCGATCAACCTGAAAAAGCATATTCAGGATGGAAAACTCGATCTGGAAATGCTGGAAGAAACCGTTCGCATTGCGATGCGGATGCTCGACAACGTGATCGATATCAACTACTACCCCACACCGGAATCCAGGAACGCAAACCAGAGGCATCGACCGGTCGGTCTCGGCTTGATGGGCTTTCAGGATGCGTTGCTCTCGCTGGGAATCAGCTATGCCAGCGATGAGGCGATCGAATTTGCTGATCGCAGTATGGAAGCGATCTCTTACTTTGCGATTCTGGCCTCTTCCGAACTGGCCGCCGAGCGGGGCCGCTATTCCAGTTACGAGGGATCGAAATGGGACCGTGGTTTGCTTCCGATCGATACCATTGACCTGCTCGAACAGGAACGGGGGCAGGCGTTGGAAATGGATCGCACCGCAACGATGGATTGGGATATAGTTCGTCAGTCGATCAGTAAAAACGGCATGCGTCACAGCAACTGCATGGCGATCGCACCGACAGCGACGATCTCGACGATCATCGGAGTTTCGCAATCTATCGAACCGAGCTACAAACACCTGTACGTGAAAAGTAACCTTTCCGGCGAGTTCACGCAGGTTAATCAGCTCCTGGTGGATGAACTGAAAAGTCGGGGGCTCTGGGATGCGGAGATGTTGAGCGCACTGAAATACTATGACGGTTCACTGGCTGAAATTGACCGAGTACCGGCTGACATCAAAGAACGCTATAAAACCGCTTTCGAGATCGAAGCCCACTGGCTGATTGAGTGTGCTTCCCGCCGACAGAAATGGATTGATATGGGGCAGTCGTTGAACCTCTACATACATGCTCCAAGTGGTCCCAAACTGCACGACATGTACATGAAATCCTGGAATAAGGGGTTGAAAACGACTTACTACCTCCGCAGTCTGGCAGCGACCCAGGTGGAAAAATCGACCGTCGATATTAACAGGTTCGGCATTCAGCCCCGCTGGATGAAGAATAAGAGCGCTTCAGGGGATATCCGTTTGGACCGTCCCCACGCTGAACCGGAACCGACGGAAATACCCGCCACCATGGTCGGCCAAACCTGCGACCCTAACAACCCGGACTGCGAAGCGTGTCAGTAGAACAGGCGTTCGAGTGCAGGTTCCAGGCGTCAGGGTTTTCGTTTTGGGAAAAGGTTGATTGACCACAGAGACACGGAGAGCACTTGAGCATTTCGTCTCAGGTTGCTGAGACTGCCAGACGACTGATAATTGACTGCAGGTAGGCCAAATCAAATTTTCTGCACTACGCAACGGTAATAATTTTCGAAGCATACGCAAATTTTTGAAAATCTCATTTTGGTTACGGCGGTCAGAACAGACCAGTCGTGCTGGGATCTCTGTGTCTGCGTGGTCAAATAAATCTGGCTTCCCCAATGAGCAATCCATTAAATGAAATCACGGAACAGATTATTGGAGCATCCATTGAAGTTCACAAGACGCTGGGGCCGGGACTGCTTGAATCTGCCTACGAGCAGTGCTTGTCTCGTGAGTTGAGTTTGAGAAAAATGGAGTTTGATAATCAGGTTGAACTGCCAGTTGAATATAAGGGGGTTAAGTTGAATGTCGGTTATCGAATCGATTTGCTTGTAATGGATCAAGTAGTTGTCGAGATCAAGGCGGTTGATAAAGTCCTGGCAGTGCACGAGGCCCAATTGATGACCTACATGAAGCTCAGCGGCAAATCCTTGGGGTTGTTGCTCAACTTTAATGTCCCGGCACTCAAGGATGGAATTACTCGCCGGATCCTTTAGTAGATGGAATCAGGATGCACTACACAGAGACACGAAATACTTGAAGAAGTACCAGGATTACCAATTATTCAGTATTCCACCCGCTTGGTTCGGAATACTGACCCACTACTACATGACTCAATTTACTTAATCTAATCTCCGTGACCTCTGTGTCTCTGTGGTTAATTGAATATTAAATCATATCACGCCCACTAACCAAAAGGAGTTTCAAGATGACGTTATCTTTTCAGGAACAGCAATTCGAAAATGTCCCTCAGGGTCGATTCAAGGCAAATCAGAAGCGGCTTGTCAATTGTGCGCAGGTCGATGTGAATCAGTTGATGCCGCTGAAGTATCACTGGGCCTGGGAACATTATATCAATGGATGTGCGAATCATTGGATGCCGACCGAAGTGCCGATGACGAAGGATATCGAGCTTTGGAAATCGAATAAACTTTCCGCCGATGAACGTCGTGTCATCATGCGGAATCTCGGTTTCTTCTCAACGGCTGAATCACTGGTGGCCAACAACATTGTGCTGGCGATTTACAAACACATCACCAATGCGGAGTGCAGGCAGTATCTGCTGCGTCAGGCGTTTGAGGAAGCCGTCCACTCGCATACATTTCTGTACGTGGTAGACAGCCTGGGACTGGATGAGGGCG
This sequence comes from Planctomycetaceae bacterium, assembly GCA_027000105.1. Classification (GTDB taxonomy): domain Bacteria; phylum Planctomycetota; class Planctomycetia; order Planctomycetales; family Planctomycetaceae; genus Rubinisphaera. Next base: position 2,676 of record JALTOP010000095.1, read on the forward strand.
AGGTCTTCAACATGTACCATGAAATCCCTGCGATTACGCAGAAGGACGAATTTGAAATGAAGTTGACCGCTGATATCCTCAACGACAACTTCGATACCAGTACAACGGAAGGCCTGCAGACATTTCTGAGGAATCTGATTGGATATTACATCATTCTGGAGGGGATTTTCTTCTACTCCGGTTTTGTGATGATACTTTCCTTCCATCGACGCAACCTGATGACCGGAATTGGTGAACAGTTCCAGTACATTCTGCGTGATGAGACGATCCATCTGAATTTTGGAATCGATTTGATCAACGGCATCAAAGCGGAAAATCCGGAAATCTGGACGCCCGATCTGCAGCAGGAGGTGATCGATCTGATCATGCAGTCTGTCGAGCTGGAAATCGCCTATGCCAGTGACTGCCTGCCTCGCGGCGTGATGGGCCTGAACGAACAACTGTTCCGTGACTATGTCCAGCATATTGCAGATAGACGCCTGGAACGAATTGGCTTGCCGACGCAGTTCAACTCCAGCAATCCGTTCCCCTGGATGAGCGAAACAATGGACCTTTCCAAAGAAAAGAACTTCTTTGAAACGCGTGTGACGGAATACCAGACAGGCGGAACATTGTCCTGGGACTGATTCATTCGATCTGTTCAGACGGAGGCACTGATTAATCGGGCCAGGGAGTTTTCCCTGGCCTGTTTCGCGCGCTGAATCAATCCTTGTACGGAACTTCGATCACTTTCGGAATGGGGTCGAAAGTGCACATCCACTGTCCTTCGTGGCTGGGAAGGATATACGAACTGGGCAGATAGATCGCCTTACCGGTCTGCGGATCGAAGACGGGCTTTCCGGTTTTGGGATCCAGTTTTCTCTTGGCTGCAAACTTTTCGTATATTTGTCGAATTCGGGGGTCGTCTTTGCTGTCGAAACTGCCGACTGTGACGATGGACTGCTTGCGGTCGTGGAAAACATACGCTTCCATATTTTCTTTTTCGCGCAGTGTCCGCATGACCTGCCAGGCTTTATCGGCTGCTACAGCCAATCCGAACCCGCTCCCCAGTTTTTTATCCGCATTGAGCCCGGTTTGCCCGGCAACCTGTGTGATTGAATTTCCGTAGAACGAGGCAACAACAACGGTGTATTTGCCTGGATTGTCCAGCAGGGAATAGCGGTAGTGGGAATTGAAACGAATCACATCGGGATCACGTTTTCGCTTCATCGCTTCTTCCGGACTGAGCATCGGATTGATGGTGAGAAAGGCACCGCTGAGAACGCCGGGCTGGCCGGGGGTGGGTTTGTAAATCCCATCTCCCTTGAGGCATTGGGGATCGTATTTTTTTATCCACTCCAATGTTCTTTTGGCGAGCTGATTCTTCTCTTCCGGGGAATTGTAATTTCCCGCCAGAACGCAAATCTCTTTGTCGAGCAAATACGTCCGGCGTTCTTTTTGGCGTTTGCGATTGATTGTCTGGATCGATTCCCTTCTTTCATCCCGCCAGAATGTATAAGCGGGAATCCCTTTTCTTCGCAGTTCCAGAACAAGCGCTTCAGCCGCCTCTTCCGGCCCCATTCCTTCCGCTTTCATTTCCTCAGGCGGTTCACTGAAGACAGCAACCATGATCATCCAGGGGCCATGTTTTTTTGTCAGAAAATACTTCTTCCCTTCAATGGCTTCAATTTTTCCTGCCTGAATCTGATTCGCATACAGCAGATTGAAAGTAACTGCAATCAGTAAAAAATGGATGAGGGGACGCATAGGGAACTCCGTTGTTTCATTGCCCAGGGGATGGGGAGTCGATGATAGTCCGCTGGACGGACCCGACAAACTGTTCCAGAACGGATCAGTCTGAATGACTTACAGTGAAAGTTCGCGAATGGCTCGCAAATTTTTGAAAGGAATTGGTCTGGTTACGGCGGTCAGAACGAACCGGCCGGGCAGGGAAAAACAGGTGGGGAAGGATTGCAGGGACAGCAAAGCCGCCTGAACGGGGGGAAGGTATATCAACTTGAGCTTTATTCGTCCAGAGGCCATTTATTTCCCAAAATTTCCCGCTGAATCGATGTCAATTCTACAATTCCCTTCTCTGCCAGTGTCAGTTGCTGGTCGAGTTGCTCTCGGGAGAAGGTTTTTTGTTCAGCCGTCCCCTGAATTTCAACAAATTGTCCTTGTCCATTCATGACCACGTTCAAATCGACTTCTGCGGTGCTGTCTTCTGAATAATCAAGATCGAGCAGCGGTTCGCCGTTGCAAATTCCGACACTGACAGCTGCAATGCTTCCGAGCAGAATTTTTGAAGGCTCACACTGCTCGTCCTGTTGCTGGAGCCAGTTGAGCGCATCGACAAGAGCGATAAAACCACCGGTGATGCCGAGCGTTCGTGTACCGCCATCGGCCTCGAGAACATCGCAATCGATCGTAATGGTGCGCGGTCCCAGTGCCTGAAAATCGATCACAGCCCGCAACGATCGCCCGATCAATCGCTGAATTTCTGAAGAGCGTCCATCAATTTTGCTACGTTCTCTCCGTTTTCTGGGAACGGTGCTTCCGGGCAGCATGCTGTATTCAGCAGTCACCCATCCGGTCGGAGTTTCTTCCTGCTTCTTCCAGGGAGGAACATCTTCCTCGATACTCGCAGTACATAGAAGTGTCGTTCGTCCCGCCTTGATGTAAACCGATCCGGGACTCGCCCCGGTAAATTCACGCTGAACGGTAATCGGACGCAACTGGTTGGATTTTCGACCATCATGTCTCATATTTCAGGCTCACTTTTCGTAGCGGTTCAACTTGCCAATTCGAGTTGGCAATGGTGGTTCATGGGAAAGTTGCAACGGGACATTAACTTGGGAGCGGAAAAGCGTCAAGCAGGTTATTCCGGGGTTCCAGAAACGGTTCCAGAAACGGTGTCCAGATACGGAGTGTTCATGGCAAACAGAGACGACCACTTAGTTGCAAATGCTTCAACGCATGGATAGCATGCACGTTCAATTATCTATCAATGTTTCATTGTCCCACTTCATTCACCGGGAATTCATAGAGGAACAGCAACGCATGACAGACAAGCAACCTGAAGCAATTTCTTCCAACGCATACCGTCTCCTTTGGGCAGGGTTTATGGCGATTCTGGCTGCTGGGGTCGGCTTTGCGATTCGTGGTGGTATTTTTGATAACTGGGGCGGGGAATACGGTTTCACCGCGACGGAATTGGGCCAGATTGGCGGAGCGGGGTTCACCGGGTTCTGTTTCGGGATTTTTATTGGTGGCCTTGTTGTTGATAAAATCGGTTACGGCAAACTGGTTGCTGTGGCATTTCTGTTTCACGTTGCTTCTGCTTTCGTCACTTTCATGCCGACGGCCGAAATGCCCAAGGAAACCGTTTACAATTACCTGTTTTGGGGGATGTTCCTGTTTGCGATTGCCAATGGAACATTGGAGGCGGTCGTAAACCCTCTTGTTGCGACGCTGTTCCCGACGAATCGAACGCACTATCTCAATATCCTGCATGCAAGTTGGCCAGCCGGTCTGATCCTGGGCGGGATGCTCTGCTGGTGGCTTGATGACGGATTACAACTTCACTGGAAATATCAACTGGCACTCTATCTGATTCCAACCGTCGTTTATGGTTTGATGTTTCTGGGGCAGAAGTTTCCTCTCTCGGAAGCGTCTGAAAAAGGGCTCAGTCTGGGAGAAATGTTCAAGGATGTCGGTCTGCTTGGTGGATTGGTCGCCTGTTTTATGCTGGCCCTGTTTTTCGGTTCTGTATTGGAGCCGATCTATCCGGGCAGCGGCACCTACATCGGTTACGGTATCGGTGGAGTCCTGTTGATCGCGATTGCGATCCTGACCAATTTTTCGGTCGGTTCCTGGCTGATTTTTGTGTTGTTTGTCACACACGCACTTGTCGGGGCCGTTGAACTGGGAACAGATAGCTGGATTCAGAATATCACCGGAAATATCCTCAGTTCCAGTGAAGGGAAAATCCTCTTTGTCTATACCTCGCTGATCATGTTTCTGCTTCGGTTCTGTGCAGATTTTATCGAAAAGAAAATTGGCCTTTCACCGATCGGTATCCTGCTGGTCTGTTCTATTCTGGCCTGTATCGGATTGAACCTGGCCAGTGGCATCACCACTTTCGCAGGGGCATTGCTCGCCTTGGGTATTTATGCGCTGGGGAAAACATTCTTCTGGCCAACCATGTTGGCCGTCGTGGGGGATCGCTTCCCGCGAACCGGTGCTGTTGCGATGAGTATCATGGGCGGTATCGGGATGATGTCGGCCGGCTTGATCGGTTCCGCCGGTTTGGGCTACGCCAAGGATCGCTATGCAGGTGAGGCATTGAAGCAGGCACAAGTCGAAATTTATGAGGAATACAAAGCCGAAAAGCCG
>JALTOP010000096.1 GCA_027000105.1 Planctomycetaceae bacterium
AGGCAAGGATTTCCAATTGACCGGTGCCGCATCAGCACGCAGAGGAGAAGTCTCCTTTATATCCAACGGGGCAGCGATTGCGCACTTTGATATCAAAGTGAAAGGAAAGTACCAGATAGAAGCTGCAGTTTCCGCAACGCAGGCGAACGAAGGCATAGCCAAATGCAGGCTGTTTCTGGATAAACGCGAACTTTCCTACCCGGAAGTTCCGGGGCATCGCAGAAAAAAAATAATTCGCCTCAGCGAAAATATCGCAAAAGGAAAACACCAACTGCGGATTGTTTTCGATAACGATTTCTACACTCCCCAAGCCAAGGATCCCAAGCGCCGGGATCGGAATCTGTTCCTTCACTCGGTAAAAATTGAGGGGCCGGAATCACTTTCCCGCGAGCAGTTCCCTGCGACTTACCAAAAAATCGTCACAGCTCGCCCCGATGAAAAACATTCCGCGGAACAGGCGGCCAAAAAGGTTCTCATTCCCCTGCAAAAACGTGCTTTCCGCCGTCCAACAACAAAACAGGAACAGAAACGAATTCTGGATATCTTTCAGCTTGCTTATAACAGAGAGAAGCACTACGAACGCTCGCTGCAAGTTGCGTTACAGGCTATCCTCGTTTCACCCCAGTTTCTCTTCCGGATTGAGCGGGATTCGCAACTGGAACCGACCCCTCAGGGCGATCGCCTGGACGATTACGAACTGGCATCACGCCTTTCCTACTTTCTCTGGAGCAGTATGCCTGATCAGGAATTGTTCGATCTGGCTGAGCGGGACATGCTGCATCAGGAAAAAATTCTCACTCACCAGATTCACAGGATGCTCGCAGATCCCAGAGGGCGGGCTCTGACAGAAAATTTTGTAGGGCAATGGCTCGGTCTGCGAAAATTGAGTGACGCGACGCCCGACAAGGATCTGTTCCCAAAGTTCAATTCCCGAATTGCTCAAGCGATGCAAGAGGAGACGACTTCCCTTTTTGCCTATGTCCTCGAAAACGATATGAGTTTAATGGAACTGCTCACAGCCGATTACACGTTCCTGAATGAGGATTTGGCAAAATTCTACGGAATTGAAGGGGTTAAGGGGCAGAACTTTCGCAAGGTTGACATCTCAAAAACGCATCGCCGGGGACTGATCACGCACGCCGGCATCTTGACGTTGACGTCTTACCCGAATCGAACTTCTCCTGTAAAACGTGGGGAATGGGTTCTCGAAAATATCCTTGCTCAGGCACCACCACCGCCACCTGCCGGCGTGCCCCCTTTGGACGATACCCAGAAAGAAAATCCGAATCTTTCTCTGCGAGAGCAACTATTGCTGCATCAAAGTGCCCCCATTTGCAGTTCGTGCCATATTTTGATGGACGGAATAGGCTTCGGCTTGCAAAATTTTGATGCCGTCGGACGCTGGCGCGAAACAGATGGCAAGCACAAAATTGATGCCCGTGGCGATTTGCCGGATGGTTCCAGTTTTAACGGTCCAGTTGAATTGATACAGATTCTCGAAAAACGCCCCGATGAATTTACAAGGTGTATTACCGAGAAAATGCTGACCTACGCACTAGGGCGTGGACTTGAATGGTACGATCGTTGTACAATTGACGATATTGTCTCTGCGGTTCGCCGGGACGACTATCGTCTTTCTCGAGTTATCGTTGAAATTGTCCTCAGCGATCCGTTTCGCAGAAGACGCGGAGAAGGAAAGTAAAAAATGCAGAATTTGAGCAGAAAAATCACAAGCCGTTCCCCCCTGGCCCGCCGTACTTTCCTCAAAGCAACCGGTGCCGTGATGGGATTGCCGCTGCTTGAGGCGATGACCAGCACAAAAACAATGGCGGCTCCCACCACCACACAGACTCCGAATCGCCTCGCCTTCATCTTCTTCGCCAATGGAGCGATCATGCCAGATTGGCGACCGGAGGGAGAGGGAAAGGACTACGAACTTTCCAAAACATTGCAGCCGCTCGGGAAAGTCCGCGAAGACTGCCTGATCATTTCCGGATTGGCACACGACAAAGCCCGCCCCAACGGCGATGGAGCAGGTGACCACGCCCGCTGTTCCGGTGCATTTCTCACTGCGTCACAGCCGAGAAAAACGGGGGGGGCCGATATTCATGTCGGAATTTCCATCGATCAGGTCGCTGCAAAAATCGTCGGTAACCAAACTCCCCTGGCTTCACTGGAACTTGGAACCGAAGCCGGACGAAAAGCTGGCGTTTGTGATTCCGGCTACAGTTGCGCCTATCAATCGAATATTTCCTGGCGGAGCCCGAACCAACCGATGGCGAAAGAGATCAACCCCAAGCTCGCTTTCAATCGACTCTTTGGGATGTCCTTGCAGGACGCGAAGAAAAAACAGGCTCGCGATTTCTATCGGACGAGTATTTTGGATCTTGTCGCCGATGAGGCAAACCGTCTGAAAAAACAGCTCGGCAAAACCGACCGCAGGAAAGTGGATGAGTATTTCACCAGTGTGCGCGAAATCGAGCAGCGGATCGCCCGGTCGGATTCCTGTAAACGGGAAATACCGAAAAACCTGTCCATACCTGATGGTATTCCTGCCGACTTTACCGAGCATATCCGATTGATGTACGACATCCTCGCGCTCGCATTTCAGACCGATTCCACCCGAATCGCCACTTTCATGCTCGCCAATGCCGGCTCGAATCGGCGCTACAGCAATGTTGGCGTCAAGGGAGGGCATCACCAGTTGTCGCATCATCGAAATGACAAGAAAATTATGGCCGAAATCCAGAAGATCGATCAGTATCTCGTCGGCGAGTATTCTCGATTCCTGCAGAAATTGAAATCGATCCCTGAAGGAGAGGGAACGCTGCTCGATAATTGCACGATCGTCTACAGCAGCGGCATCAGCGATGCGAACCGCCACAACCATGGCGACCTGCCTGTGGTTATTGGTGGTCGGGGATGTGGGAAAGTCAGGACGGGACGTCATTTGAATCTGAAAAAAGAAACGCCCATGGCGAATCTGTTCCTTTCCCTGCTCGATAATTTGGGAGCTTCTATCGATCACTTTGGTGACAGCACTGGCAGACTGAAAGAGCTTGCCTGAGCATGAAAGGGCTTCTTGTACTTTCCTGGAAACATGCCCGCTTTCATTATTGGCGCACCCTGTTGCTTGTTCTGAGCCTCGGTCTGGGGTTTTCCATTCCGTTGGCCACTCGATGGATGACCGCCGAGTTGCAACAAACCCTTGGACGTCGGGCACAGGCCACTCCAATGCTCGCCGGACACCCGGGCAGTCGGATCGATCTGGTCATTGGCGGACTCTATTTTCGAACCGACGGGTTACGCACGATCCCGTACGGGTTGCTCGATGAATTCTCGCAGGATCAGCTGACCGAACCGGTCCCCCTGCATTTATCTCATCACGCGAGTTCCTGGCCGGTTGTGGGAACATCGCTTGACTATTTCTCGAAGAGAAACCTCATATTGCAATCAGGTACCCTACCCCGTCGCCTGGGAGATTGCCTGCTTGGTGCCGATGTCGCTTTGCAATTGCAACTCCAACCGGGCGACCGGATTCTCAGTGACTCTACTGGTTTTTTGAATCCGGCGAGCCAATTGCCACTGAAAATGCGAGTGACCGGAATATTGTTGCCCAGTTATTCTCCTGACGATCGCGCGATTTTCGTCGATGTTAAAACGGCCTGGTTGATGGATGGAATTGGACATGGACATATGCAGGAAAAACAGGCGAGCAAGGAACAGATTCTACAGCAGAACGACCAGTCGGTCACCCTCGGCGCCAATGTGCAAAACTTTATGGAAGTAACGGATGATAATCTGGAATCGTTCCACTTTCATGGCAAAAGCTCGGAATTTCCACTTCACGCCATCCTTCTGTTTCCCACCAGTAATCGCAATGGCATTATCTGGGAAGGACGTTTTCAAAACCGTTCAGATATCCAGATTGTTCATCCGCTGGCAGTGGTACAGGAATTGATTTCCATGTTGATCAACATTCGCCATCTTGTTGATGCCGTTGTGCTGGTACTGGGGGCTGTCATGCTGGGGCTGCTTCTGTTGCTGGGCAGTTTATCGTTGCAGTTACGAAAACGGGAAATGGATACTTTTCACGCGATAGGAGCCTCGAAATCAATTCGGGCATGGTTAATCACGATCGATTTTCTGCTGATTTTCACACTGTCTGTTCCCGTGACATTTCTGCTCAGCTGGATATTTGCCATGATAGGCAAACCGCTGCTGTTTCAATTATTGGTGTGAGAGGCAATCGAGTGGAAATTCGTGACTTTGCAGAACGTATCCTGTTTTCAGATTCAATAGAAGAAAAACTGCTGCCGCCCGATGCGCTTCTGACCGACAATCACCCCGGCCCTGCCCTGCGTCTTGCAGAACCGACTCGCCCGGAGAACCTGCTGTTCGCACCTCCCAAAGCGGCTCCTTCCATGCCCAAACCTGCCGGATTTTTGCAGGACAGACGCAAAGCGGTTGCACATCATATCATGGCGAATCACGAATTACAGGCACTCGAAGTGATGGCCTGGGCGCTGCTTGCGTTCCCGGATGCGCCGCCAGAGTTACGAGCAGGCATGATTCCAATTATGCTTGACGAACAGCGTCACACACGCATGCACGCCGAGCGGGCCATGAAACTGGGCGTTGAGTTTGGTGATCTTCCAGTGAACTGCTACATTTGGAAAAAGGCGATGTCTTTCGAAAACATTCTGCAATATCTTTGTGGACTCGCACTCGTTTTCGAAGGAGCCAATCTCGATCTCGCGCCAGAATTTGCAGAACAGTTTGAACAAGCCGGCGACAAACGCAGCGCTGCTTTAATGCGCGTCATCTACCGCGACGAAATCGGACACGTCGGCTTCGGTGTTGAATGGCTGCGAAAACTGAAACCGAAAGATCAATCCGAATGGGAAACCTGGCTCCAAAATCTCCACTGGCCACTCCGCCCCAGCAAAGCACGCAGCGAAACCTTTCAACGCGAAGCCAGAAAAGAAGCCGGCATGACAGACGAGTTCATCGATAATATCGAAAACTATATCGATTAAACGCACCGGGGCAATGACGACCCGATGCGTTTGGACGAAATATATGCCCCACTATTTTACTCGTGAGTAATCCGGGCCCCCCCCGGCTCGCCTTTTTACTGGATGCAGTCGAGAGCGATCCTGGCGGCATCCTTGACGTTCGGCTCACCATGTTCGAGCATGAAGTTCAGTTCAGCAACTGCGACTCGCGAGGCGTTTCCCAGTCCCCCGAGTGCGAGAGCGGAGGTGGCCCGCACCTGCGAATCGACATCTCTCAGTCCCCCTCTTAACGCTTCTACCGCATACGGTTGCAATTCTCCCTGAACCGCACCAAGGGCATGCGCAGCAAGCCAGCGGACTTCAACATTACTATCCCGCAGCAACATCGTTAATCGGGAAACAGCATCGACATTTGTGGGGTCCAATTTGAGCAACGCCTCTGACAGATGCAGGGCGGTCATTCCCTGGGCGCTAAGCAAATGTGTTTCCAAAAGCGGAATAACCTGCTGTTTCTGCTCTTTCATATCTCCCAGATACATGGCAGCGAACTGGCGGGCGTTTTCATTCTGAGATTCCAGAACAGAAGCCAGAGTCGCAACCGCCTTTTGAGGAGATCGCTTCCATTGATTGAGTGCGGAAGCAGCATGTGCCCTGACAACCTGATCTTCATCATCGAGAAGTGTTTCGACCAAAGCCACAATTTCGGGATGATCATCCCCATTTTGCACCGCCAAACGCAACCCCTGCAATCGTACTTTGGCCCTGTGGTTATGAATCAATTCTGATATCTGCCTATACTCCTCGGTCTGTACATAGGCATCATCAGATTGAATTCTTATTCGACCGGCCGCCCGCCAATTTTCATCTCCCAGCGCTTTTTCGAGGTTTTGCAATATTTCTTCTGAAACCTGGATTTTTTTCGGTTGAGAAGTGGCCGCTACCTGCTGCTGCTCGACTGGTTGCTCGTTCGCAGCATCATTTGTTTTTTCAGCAAGTTGCTCCTTCCCCTCCGCTGCCCAAGGGTAGTCAGATTGAATTTCCTCGATTGTCGATTCATCCCCGGCGGCAACCGCATCGGCGGCAGTTTCGGGTTCCAATTCAGAGAGAGTCTCTGCGTCTTTGATAGACGAATCGGCAAACGAAGCCAAATCGAATGCAATATCGCCCGTATCCTGTTTCTTCGCCAATAATGCCTGCTGAACTGGGGTGCTGTTTTCATCAGCCACTTCTTCCGTTTCTTCTGCCGTTTCCAGTTCTTCGCTGAGAGGTGTCTCCTCTGGGGCACGATCGGAAAGAAGAGCATCGATTTCTTCTGACAGTTTTTCGGTATCCATAAACGCAGGATCGATATCAGCAAGCTCTGCCTCGGTATCTCCGTCTTCAACTTCTTGCTGTATGAGCAGTTGGGCATCTGCCTCTTTTTCTTCGATTACCTGCTCTGCTTCTGTCACAAGCTGTTCCGCCTTCTCCTTCTGTTCCAGCAGAGATCGCTGATACTTCTCGAAATCGCTCAACTGTTCTTCGACATCACGATCGGCTGCTTCTGAAACAGTTGCTTCCGATTCGCTTGTTTCAGAGGCATCGGTTTCTGTGACAATTTCTTCCAGATCAACGCTCTCCAATTCTTCGGCTGCCTGTTTCAAGCTGGCAGTTTTTACTTCCAGGTCTTTGAGAGCCGCATCAATTTCGTCTTGAGCCTTTTCAGCCTTCGTTTCCGACTCGGCGACTTTTTCATCCTGTCCACTCTTATGAAAAGAGGGCCGCCAGTTGACGATAGTATCCTTGACGGAACGGGCCGTCTGACAACCAGTGGCAGTAACAAGCAGAACTCCGCACAAAAAGTGAGCTGTGAGTTTTAACATTTGAATGCGACCTTTGTATCTCGCCGAGCATTTCCGAATCAGGTTTGACTTCTTTTTCAACGGCAGCTCCCGAATAACAGAAACAAGCCAACTCTGTTATCGGATCAACAAGATCAGCGCATTCATGAAGACAGGATCATTCGGGACAAGCTACGCTTCTTGAC
>JALTOP010000097.1:0-3401 GCA_027000105.1 Planctomycetaceae bacterium
GGCCTGTTGTACAAGGTCTCGAAGTTGGTTTCATTTTCGGTGAACAGAATCGGGAAGTCCCGTCCGTCGGGGTGCATTCCGAAATCACAACGGAACGGCTCCAATGTTTCGTGCGTCGTTTTCAGGCATCTGTTTCCGTCCAACTGGATTCGTGGCTTAAGCGTACAGCCTTCGTGCCGACACTCCCAAACCCAGGTGTTACGAAACCAAAGCGTCGGCAAGACCCAGATTTCCTCTTCATCAGGCCCCTGGTTGGTTACCGTGATACGAATAAGCAGGTCGTTATCGTCGTTTTTCGCATACTCGGTTTGGACATCGAAGAAACGATTTTGCGCGAAGATGTCCGTATCGGTGATTTCAAATTCAGGATCGTTCAGCCCCCGTTCACAGTTCTTTTCCCGAAGAAGCTGGTAGGGATATTCTGCCTGTGGATATCGATAGAGTGCTTTTGCGTACGAGTGGGTCGGAGTCGAATCGAGATAGTAGTAACACTCCTTGACATCTTCCCCGTGATTCCCCTCGGGACCGGTTAAACCGTAAAGACGTTCTTTCAAAATCGGATCGCGACCGTTCCACAAAGCCACAGCGAAGCAGAGTCTGCATTGCCTGTCGGACCAACCGAGCAAGCCATCTTCGCCCCAGCGGTAAACACGACTGCGAGCCTGTTCGTGCGGAAAATCGCTCCAGGCGTCTCCTTCCGGCGAGTAATCCTCCCTGACCGTTCCCCATTGCCGTTCCGAAAGGTAAGGCCCCCATCGTTTCCAGTTCTTTGTCCGTCGGTAATTTTCTTCGAGCCGCCGATGTTCAGCCGTCATCATCGATTCATCCATGATCCATTCTCCGTCATCTGCCCTCGCTACTCACTCTACCCGCTATCCGGTGCAGTACTTCACTTTTCCCGTACGATTGACACACTGTTTTATTGACAGACTGTTTTACTGGTATGCTCTTTTTACTGCTTTGTTTTTTTACAGCGTTGATCTTTTGCTGTTTTGTTGACCGACTGGTCAAACTGTTGCCGCCTCCTCTGCAGGGATCAGCTTCCCTTGTCCCATCGTCAATTGTGGATTGAAAATGTTTCTGACAGCCCGGAAAACTTCCAGATCGGTTTCATTGAACATGCGTGGCATGAACTGGATTTTTTCGATACCGATTCCGTGCTCACCAGTGACGGTTCCGCCCAAATCAAGACAGCGGGAAAGGATTTCGTCACTGGCTTCCAATACCCGTTGAACCTGTTGGGGATCTGTTTCGTCGAACAGAATGATCGGGTGAATATTTCCATCTCCCGCATGGAAGACATTAAAAATGCGCAGGTCGTATTTTTTTCCCACTTCAAGAACATAGGGGAGCAATTCCGGCAGTTTTGTCCGGGGAACGACACCATCCTGCGTGCAAAAGCTGGTGCTGATCTTTCCAATCGCCCCGAAGGCCTGTTTTCGGCATTGCCAAAGTTTTGCCCGCTCCTGAGGACTGTTTGCTTTACGGATTTCCCTCGATCTCCCCGCTTCGCAGATGAGATCAACCTGTTTGATTTCATCTGCCGTCGCACACGCTGGGCCATCGACTTCGATAATCAGCACGGCACCCGCATCGATCGGTAAACCGTGGTGGTAACGGTCTTCTACGGCCCGCAACATCCCCTGATCCATCAATTCCAGCGCGGCAGGAATGATCCCGGAACCGATAATCTCGCTGACGACCTGCACGGCATCATCCAGTGTGTCGAAAATGGCCAGACGGGTTTCGTAAGATTGTGGATTTTTTTCCAAACGCAACACCGCTTTGGTACAGAAACCGAGTGTCCCTTCACTTCCGGTGAACAGGCCGATCAGATCCAATTCGGAAGAAAAACCTTGCGGCCCTCCCAGTTCAACAATTTCTCCATCGGGCAAAACAATTTCCAGGCCGAGTACGTGATTGGAAGTGACTCCGTATTTCAAGGTATGCGGGCCACCCGCGTTGGTTGCAATGTTTCCTCCTATTGTGGAGGCCCCTGCGCTGGAAGGATCGGGAGCAAAATGTAATCCGGTTCCCTGCAAATGCTGATTCAGATTTCCGTTCACCACACCGGCATCGACAATCGCATAGCGATCCGTCACATTGACTTCATGAATTGTCTGCATTCTCGAAACGGAAACCATCACTCCGCCCCCGACCGGCAAACATCCCCCAGCCAGGCTTGTTCCCGCTCCTCGAGGAACAACAGGAACACCCTCCGCACAGCAGAATTTCATCAACTCGGATAGCTGGCTGGTCGACTCCGGAAAGACGACGACATCGGGCATACGACGTTCCAGCAGATAGCCGTCACTTTCATAAACCAGACGTTCCACAGGATCATCCAGAACCTGGGTTTCCCCCAGTATTTCACGTAATCGGGTGATAAAAGAAGCCGTCAAAACATTTCCCCCTGATCGCCTACCACTTGCAACAGTGTAAATTCTAGCACGATTCCCCAACTTTATACAGCCAAGTTTATACAGGCCAAGGGCCAATCATCTCGGCAGTGACAGGCAGTGACGGCAAAAAGGCGATCTTCGCTTGGGACAGTAGGGCGGAGCTCTTTCAACAAAAAACATCGGCTGGTTACAGGGCATGCTTGTTTCTCCGGAACATGTGTTTGTAATATCTGCTGCAGAGGTTTTTCAGAAAAGGAGATGATGCGATGCGTCTTGATGACATCCAGGAAAGTGGCAATGTGCAGGATCGTCGTTCAGCCGGGCGACGGGTAGCGGGCGGCGGAATCATGAGTCTGGTTTTCATCGCTTTGATTGTCTATCTGCAAGGAGGAAACCTGGGAGATTTTCTCAAGTTGGCCCAACAACAGCAACCGGTTGTCCGCAGAGAGCAGCGACAGGCCGCCCCTGCACTTGATGCGGCAGAGGAGAAACAGCGAGTGCTGGTAAGCAAGGTTCTCAAACTGACCGAAGACGTCTGGGGAGAATTGTTCCAGGAAGAATATGGTTTGCAATATGAGAAGCCGAAACTGGAAATTTTTCGTGGCAGAACTGCAACGGCTTGTGGTGCCGGCTCGGCTGCGATGGGACCGTTCTATTGTCCTGCGGACAAAAAAGTTTACATCGACCTCGGGTTTTACGATCAACTGGCCGATCAACTCCATGCGGGCGGTGATTTCGCTCAGGCTTATGTGGTGGCTCACGAAATCGGACATCACGTTCAGAACCAACTCGGGTATTCACAACGGGTACAGCAACGTCGTTCCCGATTGAGTAAAGAGCAGGCAAACCAGGATTCTGTCCGTCTGGAATTGCAAGCGGATTATCTGGCAGGAGTCTGGGCGTACCATGCTCAGAAAGAATTCAACATTCTGGAGCAAGGGGATATAGAAGAAGGACTCAATGCGGCATTTCAAATTGGTGATGACACGCTTCAGAAAC